>CAYMVR010000077.1:3940-4997 GCA_964393945.1 uncultured Muribaculaceae bacterium
TAGTAGACTCTTTTAAAATACTCGCAATTTGTTCCTTTTTATCTTGATTATTTATAATAATGTAATGCCATGGTTGTCGATTATGGGCTGATGGTGATAATATGGCATGTTCTAATAAATCTTTTAGGATATCATCTGAGATTTCCTTTTTTAAATAGTGCCTAATACTTCTTCTTTTTTTTATTACTTCACTTAATTCCATTTTATACTCCCATAGAATTTGTTTCGGGTAGTGTTGATGCTCCATCTATTACAATGCCTTGCCCTGTAATATAACTAGCCTCATCACTAGCAAGAAAAGCAGCAAGTTCGCCTATTTCTTCAGGACGCGCTAAACGTTTCATAGGAATACCCATTCTAATACCTTCGATAACAGATGCAGGGTCCTTACTATTAGATATTACAGCCATATTGTTTACTAGTGGCGTTTCAACATATCCTGGCATGATTGCATTTACTCTTATATTTTTATCAACTAATTCCATAGCTAAACTTTTAGTAAACCCAAGAACAGCAGCCTTAGATGTAGCATAAGCAACTTCACCACTATCGGCAACCATTGGTCCTGTTACACTTGATAAATTAACAATACTTCCTTTATTCTCTATTAACGGTAAGAAAGTTTTTGTTACATTCCATGTTCCTTTAATATTGATATCGAAATGATAATCTCTATCTTCGTCACTCATTTCCATGAATGTAGCTAATTTACAGACTCCAGCATTATTTACAATAATATCTATATGGCCATACATTTTCTTAATTTCTTCATAACATGCATTTAAAACATCTTTTTTTCTAATATCAACAATAAAACCATTTACTTTTCTGGGATAAGTGGCATTTAGATTAGTTAATGTATTTTTTAATTCTTCACTATAATCAAGAATTATAACAGAAGAACCATACTTTAAAAAAGTATCAACTATTCCCTTTCCTATGCCCATTGCTCCTCCAGTTATTATAGCAATTTTATTTTCTAATTTCATATTATCCTCCTATTGTATTTATTATACCATTTTTAATTAGAAAAAAACAGAATTTTCTATTGTTAATA
>CAYMVR010000078.1:0-4880 GCA_964393945.1 uncultured Muribaculaceae bacterium
CATTTTAAACGTAAAGTAATTGCAAAAATCCTTTACTTGTGATAGACTTATAGTAGAATAGAAAAGGTGGCTAGGATTGATGCAAACAGAAGTATATAATAATATTGACACTTTAATAGAAATGTCTGGATCTTCTACTAATGTAGAAGAAATAAGTACAGAATTAATATCATTAAGAAGATTAATTAAAAATAAGAAAAGTGAAATTGATGACTTAAAGAGTATAATGGATCATTCACGTTATTTTAATGCGTCAAATGAACTAGTTGATAAAAATATTGAAATCAGTCTTAAAAATAAAATTGCTCGTCTTAGTCGTAAATTAAAAGAGATAGAAGAAGTTGTAAAAGATATCAGCGGTAATGAAGAAAAAGTTCATAACGAGATTAGTGATTTAAGAGCAAAATTAAGTAAGAATGAGAATTATGTAAGTATTTTAGAAGCAAAGGCAAATAGTAGTCTTGCTAATGAATATTATATAAATTTATTAAAAGAAGAAAAAGATAATGTTGAGAGTTTAACTAATAATCTTAGTGAAAAAATAAGTGAGCATGAAAGTATTTTAAAGGAATTAGAATTAAATAATCAAGCCACAACTGAATTAAAAACTAAACTTGCAAATGAAGAAACAAGGTTATCTGATATTTTAGATAATTTGAGTAATCCAAATGCTTATATTGATGAAGACTTAAAATCTAGTGATGAAGCAAAACTTCAAAAACTAGAAGAAGAAAAAGCCGAACTTGATAAACGTGAATTAGAGATATTAACAAATGCTGGAATCATTGGTATGGATGCTAAAGAATTAATTGCTAGTGGCGATATAGATGAGGCCTTAAACAAGATTAAAGAATTAGTAACAATAGTTAAAACAAAACCATTTATGGATATCACGAGTGCTAGTTTACTAGATGAAGAATTAGACAAAAAAGAAGCTGAAAGAATTGAGTTATCTAATTTAATAGATAGTAAAAGCTACGAAGGAATGAACAGTGAGGCTATAAAAAATAGAATAGATTATCTAAACAAAGAAATAGAGAGCAACAATAGTATCATTGCTAAACTAGAGCAAGATATCAATGCTTTAGATGAATTTAATAACAATACTTTAGGTAGTGCTATTACATCTATTGAAAAAGAAGTATTAGCAATTGATGAGGCAATTAAGAATTATAAGGAATTATTAAAAGAAAAGAATACTTTAAAAGGAAAAACTAATTTAGAACAAGCGATTCTAAAGAAAGAGAAAGAACGTAGTGTTCTTGATGAAATTCTTGCTTCTTACAAACAAGATTTGCTTGATAAAATAGATAGCACAAATAAGAAAAGTGAAGAAATAAATAGTATTCGTGCGAAGAATAGTAAATATGAAAGTGAATTAGATGATTTACAAAAAATAAATATTACTAGTTTCCAAACCAAGGATTTAATGGAAGAAGAAAAAGATAAAGAAAACTTAAAAAAATTAAATGAAGAAATAAAAGAAATAAAAAATCGCAAAAAATATGACAAAACTCCAAATGAGATATATGATCAAATAGAAATGGTTTTAGCGTCAATTAAGCCTATCAAACCAAAACAAGATATAGATAGTAATAAAGAAGTTGAAGAAATTACTAACAATGAAGAAAAGAGTATCAATGAAAATAATGAACCACCAGTAAAAAAAGACAATTTAATTAAAGTAATTGAAATGATACCAGTTGAGACTGTAAAATCAAGTGGAGGTGTGGCATAATGGGTTTAAAAATAAATCATATCATTGTCCTTGAAAATAACGAAGAATATATTGTTTTAAATGAAGCAATGTATTATGGTAAAAAATATTTTCTAGCCATGGGGTTAAATGAAAAAAGAGAAGCGGTATCTAATAATGTCGTTATCTTAAAAGAACATGTAAGTGGATTTGATACATATGTAAGTAAGGTGGATGATAGTGAGTTAATTACTGTTTTAACAAGAATGTTCAAAGCACAGGTAAAACCATCTTAAAAAAATATGGAATAAAATCCATTTTTTTGATATAATAACTAAGTATTTAGGAAGGTGAAAAAATGACATTATCAAATGTTTGGGATATAGCGACTAAAATATTAGATATAGGAATAGTTTGGTTAGCATTCTATTTTATTCTAAAAAATATAAAAAATAATATTAAAATGGTACTTATATTTAAAGGAGTAGTATTAATTTTACTAGTAAAGTTAGTAAGTAATTTATTAAACCTTTACACAGTAGGAATTATTTTACAATATTGTGTTGAGTGGGGACCACTTGCTATTATTGTAATTTTCCAACCAGAGATTAGAAGTGTTCTAGAATCTATTGGTAGAACAAAATTGTTAGGAAGAAACAAGATATTAACAATTGATGAACGTGAAAAAGTTGTATATGAAATTATGAAGGCTATTGAGTTTTTCAAGAAAAATCGTATCGGAGCCTTAATAGTTATTGAAAGAGAAATATCTCTTCAAGAATATATTGAACCATCAACAAAGATATATGCTGATTTAACAAGTGACCTCTTAGAGACAATATTCTTCCCTAATGGACCACTTCATGATGGTGGCGTTATAATTGAGGGAGATAGAATTACCTCAGCAGGTGCTGTCTTTAAAACAAGTATGAATCCATCAATTTCTAAAAGACTTGGAACAAGACATAGAGCAGCCCTTGGTATTGCTGAAGAAAGTGATGCTATGGCACTAGTCGTATCTGAGGAAAGTGGAAGATTAAGTATAGCCATTGATGGTGAGTTAAATTATAACCTAACTCTAGATGAATTTAGAATGCTATTAATTGAAGGATTAAATCCAAAAGCTGAAGTCTTCTATGAGGCTGAAAACAAAGAGAGTGATGGTGAAGAGTAATGAAAAGTATTATGCGACTCATCGGCAAATTTATAATGGCCATTTATCGTATTATTGATAAAATAATAGTAACGCCAATAAGTAGAGTTATATTTAGTCTTAAAGAATATTTAAAAGTTCATAATATTAAACTAGATTATATATTAAATAGACCACAGTTTATGATATATGTATCTTTCGTTCTAGCGGTAGGAATATTCGTTTTAATAGATCGTCGAGTTATTAATTTAGTTGAGTCTGAAGCTGAAGTTATTCCAAGTGTTCCAGTAAAAGTAAATTATAATGAAGAGGCCTATGTAGTTGAAGGTATTCCTGAAAAAGTAGATATTATTTTAATGGGAAGAAAAAGTGATATATATTTAGCCAAACAACTAGGAACTAACACTGTTATTTTAGATTTATCAGAATATGAAGCAAGAGATTCTGCTTATAAAGTATATTTATCATATACCAAATCAATTGATTCAATAAATTATAAGTTAGACCCATCTTATGTATCAGTTACCATTAAAGATAAAATAAGTGTAACTAAAACAATTGATTATGATTTAGTAAACGAAGAATACTTAAATGAAAGATTAAGTGTTAAAGATGTTGAACTATCTAATAATGAAGTTGTTGTTAAGGGTAGTGAAGATACTTTAAATAAGATAGCATCCGTAAAAGCATTAATTGATTTAAAAAATGATTCTTTAAAAGATGCAGGAACTTATGAAGTATCGAATATTACAGTTATTGCTTATGATGCCAAAGGAAACATTATTAAGGATGTTGAAATAGTACCCAAAACTTTAACTGCGAGTATTACTTTAGATACTTACCAAAAAACAGTTCCAATCAAAGTATTAACAACAGGTTCTTTAGTAACTGGAAAAGCAATCGCATCAATCTTAATTAATAATGCTAATTCTCATTCTGTATCGATATATGGTGAAAGAGAAACTATAAATAATATTACAAGTGTTCCAGTAACTATAAACGTTGCAGGAGGAGGATCAAGTAGTACTAAATCTTATAATGTTACCATTAGTAGACCTAGTGGCGTTCGCGCAATTAGTGAAAAAAGAGCAAGTATTATGGTAACATTTGGTGATGAAAAACAAAAAGAAATAGATATTACTAATGTAATAGCACACCGTAATTTAGCAAGTAACCTAACAGCTAATCTTGTTGGAACCGGTACAAGTAATGTTAAAGCCATTGTAAAAGGTGTTCAATCAGTAATTGATAACGTTACAAGTGAAAATATCAATGCTTATATTGACCTAGATGGTTATACTACACCAGGAGAATATGATATTGAAGTAAAAATTGATAACGACGATCCAAAGTTAAATTATGTTGTTGCATCAACTGTAAGAGTTAAAATAACAAATAGTAATTAAGGAGCCTAAAGGCTTCTTTTTTGCACGAAAAAAGCATTGATATAATTCAACGCTTTAAAAGTAGAAGAAGGTTATCATAAAATAAAAAGCCCATATCAGGGCTTACTTTTAGAAAAAAACATTTATATTTTGCTTGAATTAGTAGAATTTGATATTAGTTAAGTAAAGGAAGTATATCAAAGAATGGAAAAGAATATTCAAACAAACTAAATGTTCGAGTTTGTATATTACCACAAAAATAATATCTTGTCAATAAAAAAGTTAAATTTTTCCAAAAAAATAAAAATAATTGTATTTATATAGAAAATATGCTAAACTAAACTTAGTAGAGCGTTAGGTTATAATGCCTACTTTTTAGGGTTGGCATTCACTTCTATTTTATTCACTTGAATAATAATAGTTGTGGATGTCGTTTTTGATTCCTTTTTAAATTGCTTTAAAAAAGATTCAATATGATTTAAAATTGCTTTTAAAATCACTAATTCATAACACCTCATTTCTAACCAAAACCCACTGGGATAAGGGAAGTAATTAAAATGTCAAAAATTAGTAGACATCCACCTAACGCTCTAAGCTTTACTCTAAATCAAAAATATCAAAAAGTCCAGAAAAAGCGTATGACAAA
>CAYMVR010000079.1:0-4869 GCA_964393945.1 uncultured Muribaculaceae bacterium
ATATTATATTTTTTCAAATATAATTCTACGTATCCGATATGCACTTCACGAGATAACTTGTCATAAATATGATATTTCTTTAAAGCTTCAATAAGCAAATTTTTATAGTAATCTGCATCATCTACTTCATCTTTATCTAAGTCATATTCTATTTCTAAGAAATAACCTAAATCTTCAACTTCATCCATAGACATTACGATAGAATCTTCTAAATTATATGTTGTTCGCATCTTTTTAATAGGTGCAAGTACTTTCAAATTACTTGTTAAATCTTTTACACTATTAAATTTTTCATCAATACCTAAACTATTTAAAATAGAATTAATACTATCTATATTACTATCATTTAAATCAAAATTTGTTTCTTTACAATATAAATGACTTAAATCATTCGCATTTAATTTAAAATCTAAACTTTTATTATTTCTAATTCTTAAGAAATTACCACTCTTAAGTAACTTATAATCACTAGTATCATAATAGATATCTTCTACTATTTTTTCACTAGAACTATTTAAATCTAGTTTTAATCTACTCTCAAGTTCATACTTTAACTCAATTTCAATCATTAATATTTTTCCTTTAATATTTCTAATCTTTTCTTCATTTTATCTTTACCCAAGATTTTCATAATATCATATAAATTAGGTGTCATTGCACTAGTTGTGATAACAACTCTCATAATAGTAGTAAAATCTGCAACACTACCTTTATATTGATCTGGATTTTCTTTATATGCTTTCATGTCTGATGCATAGCCCATTTTATCACATAAAGCTTTAATTTTATTAAACCATTCGTCTTGCGTATCATCATCACTATAAACTTCATCTAAATAAGTAGACATAACATTTATTATTTCCTCTTTATCAATTATTTTGCCAAATTCATAAGTTAATTCTTTATCCCATTCCTCATCATATAAATACCAACTCTTTGGAAATATAGAAGAATAATTTTCATAATCTTTACGAGGCTTCTTAGTTTCTCTTTCAATATTTAAAAATGCAATAGTTTCTTCTTTATAAGTTTTAAGTAGATTAGCAATTTTCTCATCATATTTTAAAGCCCATGCTAAATACTCGTTATATAAGTCTTCAGCCTTCATTTTACTAATATAATTTTTCGAAATATTATCAAGTTTATCAAGATCAAATAAAGCACCACTTGGACTCATTTTCTTAGGACTAAATGGAAATTCATAAAAAGGTTTTTCAGGGTTATTGCTTCTCCACTCTTCATAATTAGAATTAGCAATTGTAAGAACTGCATCTATAACAGCAAGAATTGGATAGCCTTTTTCTTCATAGAAAAACATAAGGGCTTCTGGATCTTTTCTTTTACTAATTTTTCTAATAGAACCTGTTTCTTCATCTTTTTTAAGAATTAAAGATGTATGAATATATTTAGGCATTTTATAGCCAAAAGTATGAAATAAATCATAATGAAGAGGAACACTACTCATCCATTCTTGTCCTCTAACTACATGGGTTGTACGCATTAAATGATCATCTACTAAATGGGCAAAATGATAAGTTGGAAGTAAATCTCCACTTTTCATTATTGGCACATCTAAATCATTTTCTGGAAATTCAATTTTACCTTGAACTAAATCATCAAAAACGAACTTTTTGCTAAAATCTCCTTCTGATTTAAAACGAATAACAAATTTTTCTCCTGCTTCTATTCTTTTATATGCTTCATCAGGTGTTAAATCACGGCATTTAGCATATTTACCATAAATACCAATTCTCTTTTTAGATTTAGTTTGGTATTCTCTTATCTCATCTAATTCTTCGCTTGTTAAAAAGCAAGGATACGCACGACCAATACTAATTAAATGTTTTACAAAAGCATGATAAATATCCATTCTCTCACTTTGAATATAAGGACCATAATTACCTACAATTTTTCCTTCATATTCATATTCATCAGGATAAATTTCATAATACTTTAAAATATGATGGATAAAATCAACTGCTCCTTCAACTGTTCTTGCTTGATCTGTATCTTCATTTCTCACATAATAAATACCATTACTAGATTTAGCAAGTACATAATTTATAACGGCACTCATCATATTACCAATATGCATGAATCCCGTAGGACTTGGCGCATATCTAACTACCTTAGCACCCTCTGGTAAGTTTCTTTCTGGGTATTCCTTCTCATAATCTTCTGGTGTTTTGGTGATATCCGGAAATATCTTATCTGCTAGTTCTTTATAAGTCATTAAAATCACTCTTTCTTTAAAATTAACTTTATTATATCAAATTTTAATTAACAAGTACACTAATTTTCTTTCTATCCATAATATTAAATAACGCTATTAGAAATGGTGTACTAACAAGAATTGGTTGCACATAACGCATATGAGCATTAACAGGTGATACTAGTGCACACACGATAACCATTAAAATAGGAACAAAATAGCATAGTAAATCCCATCTTCTTTTAGGTATTAAACCAAACACTAAAAAGATAAAAATCCATACATAAAAGGCTGGTGTATAAAGTAGAAAAAAGCCTGGTGTTTTTACTAAAGTTTGTGAAATACCTTTTATAATATTTCTTCCCCACTCTAAATTATTACGCTTAAAATGGAAAGTATCTTGATTAACCCAACCATCAACTTCTATATCATAAAATCCAATTTCTTCTCCTATAAAATTAATAACATTAGGATAAAAATAACCATAAACATTATTAAGAGTAGCATCAATATAAACAATTGGATGCTTCCTCATCATACTAAACCATACTTTAAAATAGTCATTTAGTTGTTCATCTGTTGGATATATCAAGAATTGAAACTTGACATTATCACTTCTATTAGGGTCATACAACTCTCCTATTTCTTTTAAAGACGTCATAAAAACATTTTCTAGAGTCTCTTTTTCTTCCTTACTTAAATCTTTAGGATAATACTTTAAATATCTTCCTGTTTGTTGTAAAGGAATACTTAATTTCTCTCTAACGGGTGCTTCTAATATATTTAGTTTTTTCAAAAAAATTTCATGATATGAAAAGTTTACACCTAGCATAAATAAACATAATAGTCCATAATAAAGGGCTACTTTTTTTCTTTTTAAATTTACCAAAAACAAAACTAAGAAAGTAATTAAAACAATATAAAAACCTGTATTTCTCGTTAAATATAAAAGTACTCCTAAGATACCTAAGATAATAAAATTACTTTTTTTATCTTCATTATTAATATAAAAATGATATATAAGATATACAAAGAAAAGTAAAAAGAATAAATAAAATATCGTATCTTTAATATAAGTAATAGAATTAATAGCAAGTAGTGGCATAAAAGCATAAAAAATCAAACTAATAAAGCGAATAATAAATGGTACTTTTATTTTCTTCATAATTAAAATTGTATATGAATACACTAAAGCATTTATTATAACTTGTAAAAATATGTATAAAAACATTCCCAAGTTATCATTATGTAACCATCTACCTATATCCATAAGTAGCCCCATAAATAAAGTAAGTAAAGCTGGATGATGATCTTTAAATTCTGTAACGCCATAATAAAAATCCAACTGCCAAAGGCCATCCCAGGACATTGAACCCGGATAAAAGAAGATAATATAAATAGCACTTACACTGAAAACGACTAAAAATGTACTTAAAAAAGGATGAACATCTATAAAATTTAAAACTTTTGATTTTAATTTCCTATCTTTTATATTATCGAGTTTAATATTCAAAAAAGGAATAAAGAAATAAATTAAATAAGTAAATAAACTAACTGAAATAATAGTTTCTAAAAAGTTTCTAATACTAGAATAAATAAAAGTAATACTACCATGCATCTGATAAATAATACCTATTTGCAAGAATATCGCAAATAATAATGATTCAAATATAATAAGTTTTTTAGTCTTAAATTTATATTTCTGTAAATAAAGAATAATAAAATACAAAGATATACTAAAAACAAATACATAAAAGAAAGAATTAGCCATATCTAAATTCTTTCTAACAACAAATACTAATAAAAAACTATATAAAAGTAACATTAACTTTTTCATACTAATCACTAACTAATTATAGCACAAAATAGAACAATTATATATTTTTATTATTTTTAATAAATTCCTTTAACACTTTCATAAGGGCTCTTTTTTCAATTCTTGAAACATAACTTCTTGAAATATGAAGTTGTTTTGCTATTTCTTTTTGTGTTTGCTCCTCTTCATTTAATAGACCATATCTTTTTACTAATATTTCCATTTCTCTTGGCGTTAATATTTTTAAATATTCTTTTAACAGACTAACATTTTCTTTAAGTTGTAAAACTTCTAAAATATCAAGTGAATCATCTTGAATAACTTCTAACAAACTAACCTCATTTCCATCTTTATCATACCCAATCGAATCATTTAGACTAATTGTAATACCATTTTTCTTATTACTTCTAAAATGCATTAGTATTTCATTTTCAATACACCGTGCTGCATAAGTAGTTATTCTTGTAGCTTTACTTCTGTTGTATGAATCAATTCCCTTAATAAGACCAATAGTTCCAATACTAATTAAATCATCAGTATCATAAGTACCATTATCAAATTTTTTAACAATATGCGCTACTAATCTTAGATTATGTTCAATTAAAATATTTCTGGCTTCTGCATCTTTATTAAGCATTCTATCAATCATTTCATTTTCTTCTTCTGGGCTAAGTGGCTCCGGAAAAACTCCATTAGAATAGCTACCAGTAAAAAAAAGCATATCTTTTACTAAATTTAAAAAGTTTAAAAACATATAAAACACCCTATTAAATTATATTAAAAAGATAACAAAGTATACCTAATGTTTTTTAGAAAAAATTTTAAAAATAAGAATTAAAAA
>CAYMVR010000080.1:0-4791 GCA_964393945.1 uncultured Muribaculaceae bacterium
ATAATAATTTTTTTCCATTAATAAACCACCTGTTAACCTCAATATATCAAAGGATTTCCTATAAGTCCAGAAAAAGCGTATGACAAAAAACGACAAAAAAATTAATAATCCTTACAAAAAACTTACAACAAATTAGCAATTAATATGATACAATAAATACGTGATGAATATGAGCAGAATTTTAATTGTCGAAGATGAAAAAAATATATCCAAATTAATTGAAGATACTCTCCATTTAGGAGCATATGAAACAGAGGTGTCTTTTGATGGGGAAGATGCCTTAAATAAAATTAATAATAATTATTATGATTTAATCTTAATGGATATCATGCTCCCTAAAATGGATGGGTTTGAAGTTTTAGAGAGTATTACTAAAAAAGTACCGATAATCTTTTTATCTGCTAAGAATGATGTTCCTACTATTGTAAGAGGTTTAAAAACTGGAATAGATTATATGACTAAACCTTTTGAACCTCTAGAACTACTCGCGCGTGTTGAATTACGTATATCTAAAAAATCGGAAATAATGCATTATAAAAATATTATGATAGATAATAAAACTAGAGAAGTAACAAATGATAAAAAAGTAGTATCTTTATCACCTAAAGAATATGAACTACTATGTTACTTTATAAATAATATAGATACAGTTATTGAAAGAAATGAACTATTAAATAATATATGGGGAATAGATGCTGAGATTGAGACAAGAACTCTTGATTTTCATATTAGTGAACTAAGAAAAAAATTAAATTTAAAAGAAGACTTGATAACAGTAAATAGAGTAGGCTATCGCTTAAGAGGAAAATAAAAATGCGTTTTGGTTTAAAAATATTTTTAATGACATTCACTTTAGTAATAATAAGTACTACAGCCCTTGGAATAATCCTAATCAATAATAGTTATCAAACAAATATGGAAACAGCTATAAATAAAAATATTACAGAGATAATAAATATAAATAGTACAGTTAATTCTAACGTTTCAGAATTAGTATATTTAGCGGATAATTATTTAAGTAATAATATGTATACAAAAGTATATCATGAAAGTGATGTAATATTTACCAATTTTAAAAGCAGTGATTCTATTGAAGAAACTTTAATCAATTCTTTAGATGATAACATTAAAAGTTATATAAAGGACGGGACTCTCTATATGGCTTATAAAGAGAGTTATACTATAATAACGAAAACTGATATAAGTAATATAACTGAAGAAAAAGATGAAGAAATTTCCTACTTTATTAGAATAAGTATTTTTATTTCTCTGATTATTGCCTTTATTCTATCGATATTAGTTAACTTCATGACTAAAAAAATTAAGAGATTAAATGAAGAAATAAAAAAGATTGCTGAAGGAAATTATGATATAAAAGTTACTTCTAAAAGTAATGACGAAATTGGTGAATTTGCTTCGTCTATTTCTACTATGGCTCAAGCGATTGATACTAATATTAAAAAAATAGAAAACATAAGTGAACAACGAAAAATATTTATAGGCAATCTAACCCATGAAATTAGAACTCCTCTAACTTCAATAATAGGATATTCCAGTTTAATTAAGAATAATAAAGTTACCGATTTAAAAATAATAAAAAATTATTCTTCAAAAATATATGAAGAAGGTAAATATATAGAAGAGATTCGGGATAAACTTACAAATATTCTTGATCTAAATAATAAAAAAATAAAACTAGAAAAAACAAATATCTCTATCGAATTAGAAAGTCACATTAATGAATTAAAGGATCTTTACCCTGCAACTTCATTTATTCTTGATATTAAAGAAAAAATATATAAAGAACTAGATAAAACTTTGTTTCGATCTTTAATATATAATTTAGTTAAAAATGGTATTGAAGCAAGTAATAATCCCATAATTAAAATAACTTTAAATGAAGAAGTACTAATAATTGAAGATAATGGTAAAGGAATTAAAAAAGAAGATATAAATAAAATAAAAGAACCATTTTATACAGCCAATAAAGATCGCAACCGCGACACCTCAGGGATGGGATTAGGTCTTACGCTGTGTTGTAATATTATCGATATTCATAAATGGACTTTAGATATTAAAAGTACTCCTAATAAAGGGACTAAAATGCTTATAAATTTTGGAGGGTTATCATGAGACATAAAGATTATCTTTTATTTATTATATTATTTTTATGTATATTAGGCATTTATTTATTATGTATTACACATATTGATATTTTTATAACAAATTATGAAGGGCATATTATGAGTTATAAAAATAGTTTTAATGCTGATAACCCATACAATAATATTATTTATACTATTTTAAATGATAATAAAGTTGAGGTTGCCACTTTAGATGACTTAAATGATATAGTATCTTCTAAAAGACTAATGAGTTTACTTTCATATTTTTTGGAATTACCAGAAGATGAAACTATAATATACTTAACAAAATATACTAAGCAAAAAATGATTAATATTATTTATACAGATATTTATGAACTACCTGTTATTTATATCACCACAAATACGTACACAATAATGTTCACATTAGATGGCAAAAACATTTATTATAATAAGTTTTTAAGTGGTGAAACATGTGAAAAGAGTAATGTCTCTAGTACCAATAGTAGTATCGACACAATATCTAATAATGTTAATAAAATTATAGATAGAATTGGTATTAAAAATAGTGTTGGCTTTGAAATAACTAGTATTAGAAAAGCCTATACAGCGGATTATTATGAACTATATGGAAGTGTATACTATATTGAAGATAAAACCCATGATATTAAAATAACTTATCAATTAGATTGTGATGTTGTTTATATTTTAACAGTTGGCTTTGGAGGGCTAGACGCTATCTAAATCTTTAATTTTATCACATTAAAACTTTATGTTTCATGATATCAGTGTTATAATATGTTAAGAAAAGGATGAATGATATGAAGAGAATAACAATTGTTTTGATAAGTTTAATTTTAGTAATAAGTTTAACAGGATGTGGTAGTAAAGAAGAGAGTAAAAAAGAGCATCCTATTGTAAGTATGGAAATAGAGTCATATGGAACTATTAAAATGGAATTATATCCTGAATATGCACCTAATACTGTTGCTAATTTTGTAAACTTAATCGAAAGTGGCTTTTATGATAATAATAGTTTTCATCGCCTAGCAAAAGGCTTTGTTTTACAAGGAGGAGACCCTGAAGGCACAGGCTTTGGCGGACCTGGTTATACTATTAAAGGAGAATTTAGTGTAAATAATTTTTCTCAAAATAAAATAACTCATACTAAAGGAGTTATATCTATGGCTCGTAATTCAGTTAGTTATGATAGTGCAGGTTCTCAGTTCTTTATTGTTTTAAGTGATAATGCTAAATATTCATTAGATACTCAGTATGCTGCTTTTGGTCGTGTAATTGAGGGAATGGATATAATAGAGAAAATAGAGGAGTCTGAGAAAGTAGCAGATTCTGATAGTGGTAAATTAGAAAAGAATATTAAAATAGTTAAAACAACAGTTGATACTAAGGGCGTTAAATATAAAGTAGAGAAAAACTAACTTACAAAAATCTTACAAAATTCTAACTATCTAGAGGAAGAATTCACAATTAAAAAATGATATCCTAACAATAAGAAGGGATATTTTTTTATGGAACAATACGAAGAATTTATTAAAAATAACAGAATGTGTGATTTTGAACAATCCCTAAAATGGAACAAAATAAAAACATATTGGCTAAATGAACAAATTATAGTAAAACAAGATGATAAAATAAGACTAATTGCTAATATTCTAATTAGAAAAATACCTGTATTTGGAACAATTATGTATATCCCAAGAGGACCAATTGGTGAAATAGAAAATAAAAAAGTAATTTATGAATTAACAGAAAAATTAAAACTACTTGCAAAAAAGTATAATGCTTTTGTTGTGTTAATGGAGCCAGATATATTAAAAAGCAATAAAGAATTTAAAAGAATAGTTAAAAGTTTTGGGTATAAAGTTAACAGCAGAAGTAAAAGTTTCGCTAGTAGTATTCAAGCCCGATATAATTTAAGATTAAATTTAGAGAATAAAACTGAAGAAGAGTTATTAAAAACTTTTAATTCTAAAACAAGATATAATATAAAACTTGCCGAGAAAAAAGGTGTAGTAATAAAAGAAAAAGGGGTGTCTGGTCTAGATGAATTTTATGAACTATTAAAGGAAACTGGGCTAAGAGACAATTTTATCATAAGAGAAAAAGAGTATTATAAAAAAATATTAGAAGAATTTGATGGCGCAACTATCCTTTTAGCATATTATAATAATCTACCTATCGCCGGTATCATGCCTCTAACTTATGGCAATAAAACATGGTATTTATATGGTGCAAGTGGAAATAGTTATCGTAATTTAATGCCTAACTATCTTTTACAATGGGAAGCAATTAAATTAGCAAGAAGAAATAATTCTATTGGGTATGACTTTAAAGGTTGTTCTTTTAAAGGAAATAAACCAGATGGCTTGTACCGTTTTAAAAAGGGATTTGGAACAGAATTGGTTGAATTAATTGGAGAAGTAAATCTTGAAATAAAGCCTATCCGTTTTCATCTATTTAAAATTGCCAAACTAATATATTGCTATTTAAGAAAAATAAAATATAATTTTGAAAATAAAAACTAGCACCAATTACTTGCTAGTTTTCTTCTTGTCTATATCTTTGCTAATAAATCTTACTTTAACACCTTTAACTTTACCAAATTGTTTTTTTACACCTTTAGGTAAATTCTTTTTAATTGTTTTCATACGCCACCTCCATTGCC
>CAYMVR010000081.1:0-4771 GCA_964393945.1 uncultured Muribaculaceae bacterium
TATAAGAAAATTCTGTATAAGTAATACCAGCATCAAGTCTTCTTTTAATTATGTCTTTATCTAACATATAATTGATAGAAAAATACTTTCCATAATCTCTTAAATAATCAATAAAATTAACATCTTTACTCCAATCATAGTTGTTAACTATTTCAAAACCAAAGATTTTTTTCACTTGATTAGTTAGAGCGTCAACATTTTTTTGAACTTCTTCTTTAGTAATCATAGCTCTTTCTGCACTAGGTTTAGGGTCTCCAATTTGTCCCGTTGCTCCTCCTATTAATAAAATAGGATTATGACCTGCTTTTTTTAAACGAGCCGCAATTAAAAATGAAGAAAAATGACCTATATGAAGAGAATCTCCAGTTGGATCAGTACCAATATAAAATGTAACTCCACCTTTATTTAATAATTCTTCTACCTTTGGACTTGATACATCCTTAACTAGTCCCCTCCATTTTAAATCTTCATAAAAAGTCATACTAACTCCTCCTTAAAATTTCCGTTTTCCATTATAACTAATTTTTCTTTGTTTTGCAAGTACGCCGTTATAGTTAAATCTCTAGTTCCTATAAAGAAATCTACATGTTCATGAGAATAATTAAGTCCTAATGCCTTTAATTCATCATTATCTTTTTCTAGTCCACCTAGAATACATTCAGCAAAACTTGCTCCAAGAGCCAAATGACATGAAGCATTTTCATCATAAAGTGTATTCTTAAAAATAATATTTGATTGTGAAATTGGTGAATCATAATCAACTAAAGCTACTTCTCCTAAGAAACTTGCACCTTCATCAGTATCCATTATTCCTTTTAAAATATCTTTACCAGTTTTAGCATCATAATTAACAACTTTACCATCCTTAAATTCTAGCCAAAAATTATCAATAACTCGATTATTATGAATTAGTATTTTTGATGAATATACTCGGCCATTAACTCTTTTATAGTCTGGTGAAGTAAAAACTTCTTCTGTTGGCATATTTACAATATTTTGTCCATCAGCGCTACAAAACAAATAATCTTTAGGTAACCCTATTTCAATATTAGTACCAAGTTTATTAGAATAAACCAGATAATCAATTTTTAAATTATTTAAAAATTCTGCTCGTTTTTTTAATTTATTCATTTTTCGTTCCCATGCTTCTACTGGGTTTTCTTCTTTAATAAGACATATTTTTAAAATAGATTCCCATAACTCATCTAAACTCATACCAAGGTCTTTAGCCCAGATTTCATTAGGGACACAAGAAATATTCCATTTAATAAGCCCCTTATGTTGATAATGTTTATACTCTTCAATACTTTTCATTTGATAAGCACTAACTTTACCAAGTAATTCTGATGGTACATCTTTATAATAATTAGGCAAAGTAGATGATAAACTAAGAAAAGCATAACCCTCTCTAGCCATTCTATTAAATTTAGTTCTATCCATTATAGGACTACTAATAATTTCTTCATAAGATTTTGTTAAATATAATTCTCTTTGGGCTTTTGGACTACTTATTAAATATTCAATATCTGTAATTCCTAATTTTTTTGCTTCTTCAGTTAAAACATTTACAAAATCCTGAATTACATCATAAGCAATAATAAATAATTTATCTCCCTTTTTAAGTCTTAAACAACCTTCAATAAGAAATCTTGCATATTTTCTAATATCATTTTCCATTTTAAATATCCTCTCTTTATATAAAAAGTCCATAAACAAAGGACGCATAACTTTTGCGCGGTACCACCTTTATTCATGAACTTAATATTCATACTCTTATCATTTTAACGCATGACTGCGATTCAACTCCAGAGTTGTAAATTCCTTCTTTATTGAATTAACGATAATATGTATTAACTACATTATAACTATCACTATACTTATAATAATTATCAGCAGTATCATCAAAACAATTATATTGATCTGTATATTCTACATCAAAATAGAATGGTACAAAATAAATTCCACTTCCTAAATTTGGTGCATAATATGAAGTAACACCATTATAATTATATATTCTAACAGATGCTGTAACATACCAAACACCATTATTTTGATAAGGATTTGATAAATATTTATTAAAGTTATTTGACTTTAATGAATAAGTTCTAAGCATAGATCCAGAAGTAAATGAAACTGAATATTTATCATTACCTCCGACCATTGAAATACCTCTTCCATTTATTTTATTATTATAAGATTGATTATAAAGTGCTAATGTATCTAAATATCCAATTTTTGTTATTTTTAAATCACTAACATTCTTAATATTATCAAATCTAATTGTCCAATTATAATCATATACTGATTGATTATCAGACACATAAGAAGTTGAAAAGTATCTTTCTTTAACTATTTTACAATAGGTATAGTACTGGTTACTTTCTTTTTCCCACTTGGCATATAAAGTTATATCTCTATAAACTCTATTATTAAAATTATATTTATTAGTTAAATTTGAATTTGTATACCAACCAAGAAAGCGATAACCACTTCTTGTTGGATTGTTTGGCTCATATGCTCTATTGCCTTCCAAAATATCATATTGTGTAGGAACATATGAGCCTCCGTTAGAATTAAATGAAACATCATATTTTCTATTGCAACTTCCATCATCTTCCCATTTAGCATACAATGTCATATCTTTATACACACCATTATTAAAATTATACTTATTTGTTAAATTAGAATTTGTATACCAGCCAAGAAAACGATAACAACTTCTTGTTGGAGTATTTGGTTCATATGCTCTATTGCCTTCCAAAATATCATATTGTGTCGCAACATATGAGCCTCCATTAGAATTAAATGAAACATCATATTTCTGATTACAACTTCCATCATTTTCCCACTTAGCATATAATGTCATATTTTTATAAACTTTATTATTAAAGTTATATTTATTAGTTAAACTAGAATTTGTATACCAACCTACAAAACGATAACAAGACTTATAAGGATCACTTGGTCGATTTGCTAAATCTCCTTCAAATATTTTTTGGCTATTTATTTTTGTTCCACCATTAGATTCAAAATCAATAATATATTCTTTTTGAGATACAATATTTTTTTCTTCCCACTTAGCATACAATGTAATTTTTCTTGTAATTGGAGTAGAAAAATCATATAAAACTCCATCCAAATACCAACCAAGAAAATGATAACCGTCTCTTGTTGTTGTTTTATAATCAGCAGTTGCGCCCTTCTTTTTTAGTTGTTGAGCAACAGGGGTGCCACCATTAGTAACAAAATCAATAGTATATAAAACATTATTAGTACAATCATTGCCCCCACATGTATCAACATAATTAATATTATAATTTTTAATAACATTTTGAACAACCTGACTAGGTTTAGAATATTGAGATGAATTATTATTAGGTTTTACTGTAACATCATTTTTATTAGAATCATTACTACCACTATTATTTGTTGGAGTATTGCAATCTGGACAGGTCTTATCTTGAAGCATAGTCATTATATAATCACTATTTTCTTTACAATCTAAATTAACTTTCATGTTATATTCATTCTCTAAAGTTTTTGTAACTTGAATATAACTATTATCTTTGCTACAAACATCACCATTAGCATCTTTAAATTCTACAACCAAATTGCCATCAATCATATCTTTAAGTGTAAGCTTATAAGATTCTCCTATCTTACCCGGTAAATTACTACCTTGAAAATATTCAAATCCTGCTTCTTTCATCATTGTAATATTTTGTATATATATACTTGATACCCCTTTAGAATTTCTCTTTGGATAAACAATACAAAGTATAGCAATAACAACAATTATTAAAGCAAACACTCCTATCACTTTTAGCCAACTTATTTGATATTCTTTTTCCATATTACCACCCTTACTTTCTGTACATTACAAATTAAGTATAAACAATAACCATAGGATTGTCAATAATATGACCTGAAATTTAGCCTAAAAAAATTAGCTAATATATAATATGCTAATTTTAATTTAATATAAGTTAATCTTTTTTCTTTAACTCTTCAAATTCTTCTTTAGATAAACCTGTTCAATATCTAAAGATAGAGTTTATTTCAGCCAAGATTTTACAACTTAGCGACATTTCTCCACAAAACAAAAACATAAAAAAACAAGTAATTTTTATTTACTTGCTTTAGTTGATTTCTTAGGTGTTGCTTTAACTTCTTCATCTTTTAACTTTGCAGTAATAGATTCTAAAGTTTTAATAGTACTTAATTTTACTTCACGAGCAGCAGCCTCAATAACTGGAGTACCTTTTTCTTTAGCATATAAAACTAAATCTTCAGCTTTATTCTTAATTTTTTTAGCTTGCTCTTTTACAACAGTCGCAACAGTTTCTTTATCTAAATTTTTAATATCTTCCTTAATCTCTTGTACTTTAGCTTCGATAGTTGCTTTAACTTCTTCAACATTAATATTTTTAGTTTTTTCTAAAAGTTCATTCATTTTTTCTTTTAAATCTGCACGTGTTTCTTTTCCACTTTTAGGAGCAAATAATATTCCTAGACAAGCACCAATACCAGCACCTACTAAAAATTTACCTAATCCACCTTTTTTTTCTTTACTCATTTTCTTCCTCCTTTGTATTCTTAATTTTTTTTCTAAAAAATAGTTTTGATGCTATTCCTGATATTCCATCAACTACTTTATCAGTAAGCATAACAATTTTATCAGTAGTAAAATCAACAATATGGAATAATCCATTTAAAGATTCCACTTTTTCATTTACATCATCAACTACTTTTTCAACTTTTTTAATTGTAA
>CAYMVR010000082.1:0-4752 GCA_964393945.1 uncultured Muribaculaceae bacterium
TTTTTGCAAACTAATGGCTATAATTCGTATATTTTAACTCATATTAATAAGGGGGAATATATATGCGAATATTTCGTTTCTTATTAAAATCTTTTATTTTTGGTTTTCTTTCCATTATTATTGTAATAATTGGTTTATATACTTATGCTTATTTGAGTCCTAAATTGGAACTTAGAAGTGCAGGACAATTTTATTTATATGATAATAAGGACGAACTTGTTTATCAGGGGTCTAAAACTCAAAAATGGGTAGATTTAGATGATATTAATTATAATTTAATAAATGCTGTGATTAGTATTGAAGATAAAAACTTTTATAAACATCATGGCTTTGATTATTTAAGAATTATGAAAGCTATGTATCTTAATATTAAACATCAAAAAATTACTCAAGGAGCTTCCACGATATCTCAACAATATGTAAAAAATATTTATTTGGATTTTAGTTCTACCTGGGAAAGAAAGATTGAAGAGGCTTTTCTTACTTTAGAACTTGAAGTACATACGTCTAAAGATGATATATTAGAGGGGTATTTAAATACGATAAATTATGGTCAAGGTAATTATGGGATTGCTAATGCTAGTAGATATTATTTTAATAAAGAACCTATTGATTTAACTCTAGAAGAATCTCTTATTTTAGCGGGTATTCCAAATAGTCCTGGTTATTATAATCCAGTTGCTAATTATGATTTATCTATTAAAAGAGCTAAAATAGTTGCTAAAAGTATGGTTAGTAATGGATTTTTAACAGATGAACAATATGATAATTTATTTCAAACTGAAATTTCTATATATGGTAAAGCAAGCGAAGAAAATTTAGATATGCTTATGTATTATCAAGATGCTGTAATTCAAGAACTACGCTCAATTAAAACAATTCCTGAAAAATTAATTCAAAAAGGTGGTATTCAAGTTTATACTTATTTGGATTTAAATGCTCAAAAAACTTTAGAAGCTAATATCCTTAACTATCTCTCTGATAGTGATCTACAATCTGCAAGTGTTATAGTTGATCCAAATACTGGTGGAGTTATTGCTCTATCTGGTGGTGTTAGTTATGCGAAAAGTCAATATAACAGAGCAACACAAGCAACTAGGCAAGTAGGCTCTGCGATGAAACCTTTTTTATACTACGGGGCTTTAGAAGAAGGTATGACTTCTTCATCCGTTTTTAATAGCCAATATACAACCTTTACTCTTAGTAATGGAAAATCCTATTCACCTAAGAATTATGCGAGTGTATATGCGAATAAACCTATTACAATGGCTCAAGCTATTGCTGTTTCAGATAATGTTTATGCAGTAAAAACTAATATGTTTTTAGGACCGGAAAAACTTGTTGATACAGCCAAAAGAGTTGGAATAGAAACTAATTTAGAACCTAATCCGTCGTTAGCTCTTGGGACTGGTGGAATATCAGTTTTGGATTTAGCAAGAGGTTATAATACGTTTGCTACTGGTGGAATTAAAAGAAATGTTTCTTTAATACGGAAAGTTGTAGATAGTGATGGTAATGTTTTATATGAGAAAAAAGATAGAGATGAGGTTATTTTAAACGAAAATTATACTTATATTTTAAATGAAATGTTAACAGGTACTACTAACGGTCAATTCTTAGATTATGCTAGACCAACAGCACTTACTATTGCATCAAAATTATCGCGAAAATATGCGATTAAAACAGGTACTACTAATACAGATTTTTGGATTGCTGGTTATAATCCTGATATTTTGATGGTTACTTGGGTTGGATATGATGACAATAGAGCAACTAAAGAAAATGATTCTTATATTTCTAAAAATATATGGGCAGATACAGTAGAAGCAATTGTAAAAGATACTCCACAAAAATGGTATGAGACTCCTCCTAATGTAGTTGGGGTAGTACTAGATGCTACATCAGGTAAACCTACTACTGATCCTAGTCGAGCAACTATATTTTATTATACAAGAGGAACGGAAGATAAAATTAGTAATGCTGAATATGTTTTTGAAGAAAAAGAAAAGGATTAAAAAAAGATGTTGGTAACTATTTAGTTATTAACATCTTTTAGTTTATAATTAATGATTCTGTTTCTTGCATTTCGATTGGTAAGGCAATATCCATGTATTCTAATATGGTTGGTGCAACATTTGTTAAATCGCCACTTTTCTTTAAATTAATACTTGGATCTGTTACAATAAATGGAACTTGACTAGTAGTATGAGTGGTAACAGGATTATTAAATTCATCTAACATAATATCAGCATTACCATGGTCTGCTAAAATAAACATTGTATAAAAATTGTCTTCTGCTACTTCATATAATCTTTGTAAACATATATCTACCATGGTTACGGCCTTCATTGTGGCATCAAGGTTTCCTGTATGTCCTACCATATCAGGGTTTGCAAAGTTCATAAAGATGAAGTCTGTATCTTTTTCCATGGCATTAATGGCTTTTTTTGTTACTTCTGTTGCGCTCATTTCTGGTTGCAAATCATATGTTTCTACTTTGGGTGATGGAACTAAAATCTTATCGCACTTATCAATTTTACCATTATACATGCCATCAAAGAAATATGTAACATGGGCATATTTTTCAGTTTCAGCGATTCTTGCTTGGCTTATTCCAAGAGTACTTAAGTAAATTCCAAGAGGATTTGTAACATCAATGTCTTCTAAAAAGTTTTTTGTTTTAATGTCATTATCTATTGGGAAAAATGAATAAACATCTAGGTTTTCATATTTATAGGTTGGCATACTTTCAAAATTTTCGCCTTTAAATGCTCGCATGATTTGTTTTGCTCTATCACTTCGGTAATTCATCCATAGAATAATATCGCCATCTTTTATTATGTTTTCAGGATTAACTATTAATGGATATATAAATTCATCAGTTAAATTCTTTTTGTATATATTTAATAGACCATCAGTGGCGCTTTTCACTTTTATACCTGTTCCTTTTGTTATTAAGTCATAGTATGTACGAGTTCGCTCATAATTATTATCCCGGTCCATAGCATAAAATCTACCACATATGGAAGTAATGTCGGCATTCTTGTCATTTTCTATATATTTTTCTAAATCTTGAATGAAGTTAACACCTGCGGTTGTATTAGTATCTCTACCATCAGTGATTAAATGAAAATGAATACTTTTCGCATTTTCGTTTTGTAAAATTTTATAGATACTTAAGAAATGTTCGAGATTAGAGTGAACTTTACCATCACTATATAATCCTATAATATGTATATCTCTAGTTTTAGCACTTTCTAACATTTCATTAAATACTGTGTTGTCTTTATTTACTAAATTTAAAAAATCAGTTATTCTAGGACCATGTTGTTTGATTTTGCGTCCTGCGCCAATAGTCATATGGCCAATTTCGCTATTTCCAAATTCGCCTTCATTTAAACCTACGTATTCTTCAGAGGCATATAAAAGCGAATGGGGATAGTTTTCCCACAATTTATCGAAGTTTTTGGCGTTTGCCATCTTAATAGCATTGCCATATTCTTCTTCACGAATTCCAAATCCATCTAGAACAACAGTTAGAACTTTACGCATCCTATTTCATCCCACTCTCTACTAAATAATAACATATTTCAGTTATAATTACAATTTTATAGTTTTTATAAATTTAAAAAAGAGTTGTATAAACTCTTAAATATGAATTAATTTATTATCATATCGTAAGCGGTCAGCGATAGTTGCTATAAATTCAGAATTGGTAGGTTTAGCTCTATCAAAAGCTACAGAGTTACCAAATATTTCCTCCATTAAGTCGTAATCTCCTCTAGTCCAACTTACTTCAATCGCATGTCTTATGGCTCTTTCTACACGTGAGGCAGTTGTTGAGTATCTAAGTGCTACTTCAGGATATATTTCTTTTGTAATTCCTCCATAAGCATCACTATTTTTATAGAATAAGAATACGCATTCTCTTATGTAACTATATCCTTTTATGTGGCTTGGTATTCCTAATTGATGAAGAAGTTTACTTATAGCAATGTGTACTGCTTTTTCTCCTTCATTTAAAGATTTAATTTTTAAATTTTCATTATTACCTAGTTCCAATATTCTGGTTTCTAATGCAAGTGGACTAAATGGCTTTAACATATAATAACTAACACCATACATGTTTGTCATATTAATTGTGTATTCCTTTTTGCAACTTGTTAGTATAATAACTTTCTTTTTAATATTATTTTGTTTCATCTTTTCGAGAATGGTTAACCCATCAATTTCTGGTAGGATTAAATCCATTACTATGATGTCAAATTCATTTTTACATTCAAGGATGTAATCTAAAGCTTTGCTCCCATTTTCTATAGTTTTTACTACTTCGATTACTGCGTGACTACTAAATTGTTCTTTGATCTTAGCCGCAACTTTTGGATTGTTGTCTACGACTAAAACTCTTGTCATATTTTCCATGTTTTCTCCTTTTTATTTAGTTCCTTATTTACTACACGCAATATCAGTATAGCACAATATGTCGAAGATAGTCCATAGAATGTTTTGTCTTGTTATGTAAAGTTTTGTCGATGTTTGTCGAATGATGTAGTTTATTAATATTTTCTTAATTATTTTAAGTTTAAATTGGTATTATATTTGATAAATTTTTAATATTAAAAAAACATTTACTTATATTGTAAGTAAATGCTATTGTATTATTTATTTTCTTTTAAACTTTCTACTTCTTCTTTAGATAAGCCTGTTGCTTTTACAATATCTAAAGTTGACATTCCCATATTTATTAGATTT
>CAYMVR010000083.1:0-4497 GCA_964393945.1 uncultured Muribaculaceae bacterium
AGAGTTGTAACACAATCAAAATCTTTTACTTGAAATATACTATATGGTGGGGGATTGGGAACTGTTCTATCTTGATAAAATTCAATCATTTGATTTTTTAAGTTATCACTTATTTTAAATACTATTGTCATTTTGACACCTCTTAATTAATCATAACATAAATCTCTTTATTTTTCAAAAAGATTAGTATATAATAATAATAGGAGATGATGAATTTGACAATTGTAGATTCAATTTTGATTTTATTTTTGCTTTTAGGAGCGGTTTTAGGATTTAAAAAAGGCGCTATAAAAAGTTTAGTGGTTTTAGTTGGAACTTTAGCACTTGTGGTTATATCTTATTATTTAAAAAACCCAGTAGCAGAAATATTATTTAAGTTTTGTCCATTTATGAATTTTGCTGGTAAATGGGAAGGACTTGTTACATTAAATATTTTATTATATGAATCTATTGCATATATTTTAGTATTCGTAGTATTATCTAGTGTTCTTACACTTCTTACAAAAGTATCTGGTATTATAGAAAAAATTCTTAATGCCACGATTATTCTTGGAATACCATCAAAGATTATTGGAGCAGTACTAGGATTTATTGAAGCTTTAGTTTTTAGTTTTATCGTTTTATTTGTTTTATTACAAGTTAATACTACTAGTGCTTGGGTATCCGATAGTAGTATGGCAAGAAGTATAATAGATAAAACACCACTTGTTGGTTATATGGTAAAAGATACTTATAAGGCTATAATGGATATTAATAAATTACAAGATAAATATAAAGATGATTCTAATAAAGATTTATATAATGGAGAAATACTTAATATAATGCTTAATTATGAAGTTATTACACCTGAGGCTACCCAATATTTAATTGATGAGAAAAAATTAGATTTTGCGGGTGCTCAAAATGTTTTAAATAGTTTTAAGGAGGAAAAATAAAATGGTTAAACATTTAGAAAATGAAAAATTAGATGAAGTTATTAAAGAGGGTCTTTGGATAGTGGATTTTTATGCTGATTGGTGTGGTCCATGTAAAATGCTTGGTCCGGTATTAGAGGGCATTAATGAAAATTTATTAAAAATTAATGTTGATGAACATGAAGATCTTGCGACCAAATATGGAGTTATGAGTATTCCAACTCTTTGTTTCTTTCAAAATGGGGAGTTAAAAAACAGAGTAGTTGGTTTTAGAAATGAGTCAGAAATACAAGATATTATTGAACATTTATAATGGAATATTTAGATGTATATAATGAAAAACACCAATTAATTGGAACTAGAACAAGAAAAGAAATTCATGAATTGGGCTTATGGCATGATTCTGTTCATATTTGGCTTTACGATAAATTTGGATGCATATTCTTTCAAAAAAGATTAGATAGTAATAAATATTATACAACTTGTTCAGGGCATGTAAATACGCTAGAAACTATAGAAACTGCTATTATAAGAGAAGTTCATGAAGAATTAGGGCTAAATATTAATTTAGAAGATATTGAAGAAATTGGAACAGTTAAATGGCAATATGAAGGGGCATTTATTGATAAGGCTTTTGTTCATGTATATTTACTTAAGATAGATATAAATAAGATTAGTTTTAAGTTTCAAGAAGATGAAGTGCTGGGACTTATAAGATTAAAAGTAGATGATGTTTTAAATTTATTTTTAGGTAATATTAATAATATATATGGTCAGGTTATAGAAAATAAATCTTATGAGGTAAACGTAGGAATAAATGATTTTTTAATGGATAAAGATGTGTTTTTAAAAAATTATGGATTTATATTTAAAAAAATAAAAGATAAGACTTCAAGTTAGAAGTTTTTTTCTTGCTTTTTTGTTTATACTAAAAGTAGTGATGGTATGAAAAAGAAAGATTATATTTTAAGAAATGATTTAGCTATTCAAAACAAAAAATATAAAAAAATTGATAGTGTAATTAAAGATAATATGAAAATAAATACTTATAGTTATAATTCATATATTTTAAAAGATATTATTTTCTCTTCATTAGATAAATCAAAACTTATAAATGCAGTTGCTATGCAACTTAAATACTATTTGAAAAAGTATAAATTGAAAAGAAATGCTAGTTGTTTAGTTATAGGACTTGGGAATAAAAATGTTGTTAGTGATGCTTTAGGTGTTAAAACGGTGTCTTTAGTTAAAGCTGTTGGTACAATAAATAGTATTGATTCTAATTATAGAAATGTATATACTTATATTCCAGGTGTTTTTAAAGATACAGGTTATATGTCCTTTGTAGGGGTGAGGGCACTGGTGAGTGAACTTAAACCAACATTTATTATTTTAGTTGATTCTTTAATTAGTGATTCTGTAAAATATTTAAATAAAGTTATTCAATTAAGTGATATGGGAATAACACCTGGATCGGGTTTAATTAATTATCAAACGGAAATTAGTTTGACAACTATAGGTATTCCAGTAATTATTATTGGTGTTGCAACGGCAACACATGCTTCAACGATTATTAGAGATGCAATAGGCTCAAAAGAAAATCATATCTCTTTCTTAGATGGATATGATTTTGTAGTTTCAGTTAAAGATATTGATATTATTATTGACGATTTAAGTGAAGTAATTAGTAAGGCAATAAATAAAGCTCTTAGTTCTTTTTAATAGTTATACCAGTATAGTAGTGTTTTAATATTTGTTCATAATTTAAGCCGATTTTAGCATATTCGTTAGCACCATATTGACTCATACCAACACCATGACCAAATCCTCTGGTAGTTACAGTAATATTGTTTTCGTTTAGAGTAATATCAAAATCTGTACTTCTAAGACCTAATTTAGTTCTAAATTCAACACCACCATATATATGGTTATCAATAATTATTTTGTCTACACGTTCAGAATTATTTCGCTCAATATTTATGGATGATAAGGAAGTTACTGGTACTCCTAATTTATTTGATATATCTTCATAGGTCATAGTTATAGTTCTTAGATAACTAGATACGTTTTTATCTACAGAACTTTCAACGGATTTTAAATAGGGGTAGGAGCCAAATACAGCGGTTGAATCTTCTGTATATCCATTACTTGTAGAGTGATAATAAGCGTTTATAAGAGTATTATTATAAGTCATAACAAGACCTGAAGTAGCATCTACAGCACTTTTGACTTTATTGTAGTAAGTATTAAAAGAAGATCCCCAAGTTTTTTTTAGTTCATTATTATCTTTGTAAACTTGAGTTGATACTGTATCTGTTAATCTAGTACCATTTTCAATAGCTTTTAAGGCATAAGTTCTAGCAGCAATTGCTTGAGCTTTTAGTGCTTCGATATGAAATGATGCTGGCATTTCAGAGGCAACAACACCAATTAAATATTCTTCTAATTCAATGTTTAGAATGGAACCATTATTGCGATAAATTGTTACTAGTTGTTTTGTTGGAGTAGTAATTGGTGGTTTTGTTTCTTCAGCTGGCTTTGAGGGTGGGGTAGGAGTGGAGCTTGATGAGGCATTATTTGGTTTATTTATATTTGCAGTATTAGTATTTGTTGGCTTATTTTTATTAATATTTGCTGTAGTTGAATTATTAGTAGTTGGTTTCTTGGTAGTTGTTTCTACTTTAGTAGGTATTTTATCAACTTCTATTTTAATAGGTTCTTCAATTGGTGCTTCTTCATTAATAGTTGGTAAATTGTTACTTAATATTTCAACTGTATAGTTGTAATTAGGATTTGGAAGTTCTTTTTTATTTAAGGGAGCATTATAAAGCAGGCAACCTATCATTATAGAGCCAAGCATTAAAACAACTTTGCTGCCTTTAAAATTAATTTTATTCTTTTTTATATAGTTTTTAACTTCTTTATTTATGGTAGTTTTTGGTTCGCTTTTAATATTACCAAACTCGGTATTTAAATCAAGATAAAGATATAGTATTTCTTCTTGTCCTTCTTTTTTAATGCTGAAGTTATTAAACATTTTAATCACCATTATTAGTATGGCTAAAGAAGAGTATAATAAAACATATAAAAAGAATAATAGGCTAAATATTGCTTTTCTATCTTGTTTTTGCTATACTTTTATAGAGGTGTTTAATAGTGAGAATATATTTTGGACATTCTAAAGATTTTGATTTTGAAAACGAATATTATAAACCTATAGAGAATAGTGAAATTTTAACTACCGAAGAATTATTGTTTCCTCATAAAAACAATAGTAATATTGTATTTAGCAGGGATTTTTATAAGTCTTTAGATTTATTTATTGCTGAGGTTTCTTATAGCGCAATTGGTTTAGGAATTGAACTTGGGTATGTTAAAGACGATAATGTACCAATATATTGTTTTTATAAAAAGGGATTTAGACCTAGTTCTTCTTTAAAAAGTGTTACAGACAATATTGTAGAGTATGAATCTCTAGAGGATTTAGTAAATAAAATAGAGAGGGCAGTTTTGGATAAAAAAAATAGTGTTAGACTATTTTAATTTTTCTTTATTTTTGATAGCTATTTTATTTAAAACTTTT
>CAYMVR010000084.1:0-1959 GCA_964393945.1 uncultured Muribaculaceae bacterium
AACTATTAGTAATAAAGTTTATGATGCTTATAAAGATACTTTTAATAAGAAAACTAAACTTAGTCAAATAAAATCCTGGGCTAATAGTTTACCTTTTTTAAAAGATGTCTTAGAAGTTTTACCTGATGATACAGGAATTACGATTGAATACGGTATACCTCTTTCTAGTAAAAGAATTGATGTTGTTATAAGTGGTTATAATATTATGCATAAACCTATTTTAGTATTATTAGAACTTAAACAATGGAGCTATGCCAAGAAGGTTAAAAATCAAGATGCTTGTGTTCGAACTTTAATCGGAAAAAAGGAAAAGAATGCTCTTCATCCTGCTTATCAAGTATTAACTTATTTTGAACTTCTTAATAATTATAATGAAGTTATCGAAAATGACGAAATACAAATTATACCTCTTGTTTATCTTCATAACTACAACTTATCTATTGATGATGATTTATTTGATAAAAAATATTACCCATATTATTCTAAAGTTCAGATGTTTGGCAAAGATGATGTCGAAGATTTAAAATATTTTTTAGAAAATAATATTTGCTTTGGGGATAACTTAAAGATTATTAACAAAGTAGATGATAGTCCTATTAAACCCACAAAGAAACTATTAAATGTTATCCAAAATATGCTTCAATCTAAAAAAGAATTTACAATGCTAGATGAGCAAAAAATTATTATGGAGAGTATGAATAAAATAATTTTAGATGCTTATCAATCTACAAAGAAAAAAGTTATTATCATTGAAGGTGGACCAGGTACTGGTAAATCTGTTCTGGCTTTAAACGCTTTAGGCGAATTATTAAATTTAGGTTTAGTTGGGTCTTATGTTTCCAAAAATATGGCTCCTAGAAAAGTATATCAAAGTATGCTTTCTAGTGAGTGCACAAATATTAATATTCATGATTTATTTAAAAGTTCTGGCTATTTTTTTCGAGATAGACCTAATAAATATGATTTTTTACTCGTAGACGAGGCTCACCGTTTACAAGAAAAATCTGGTATTAGAAATAATTTAGGGGAAAATCAAATTAAAGAAATTATTGATGCTTCTAAATGTAGTGTATTTTTTGTAGATGAAAAACAAGCAATAACATTAAAAGATATTGGTAGTATTGCCAACATAGAGCATTTTGCTAAAGAAGCAGATGCAGAAATATTTAGTTATCAATTAACAAGTCAATTTAGATGTAATGGTAGTGATAATTATTTAGAATTTATTGAAAGTTTACTATATAATAAAAAAGATAAAGTTCATTTTAATTTTGATTTTCAAGTAATAGATTCTCCTCAGGAATTATATGAATTAATTCAAGAAAAGAACACTAATAATAATGCTAGACTATGCGCTGGTTTTTGTTGGAATCGTTATTCAAAACAGGCTGATAATCAAGATTATCATGATATTAAAATTGGAGATTTCTCAATTAGTTGGAATTTAAAACATGGTGAAGAATTTGCAACTAGAAAAAATGCAATTCATGAAGTTGGTTGTATTTATAATGTTCAAGGTTTAGAATTTGATTATGTGGGAGTTATTATTGGTCCTGACCTTAAATTTAATGACCGAAAAGTAATTACTGATTATACTAAAAGAGCTAGTACTGAGAAATCATTATATGGATTACAAGTACTATTAAAAAAAGATAAAGAAACTTATGAAAAGTTAGCCGATACAATAATAAGAAATACTTATCGAGTTTTACTTACAAGAGGCATTAGGGGCTGCTATGTTTATGCATGTGATGAAAAATTACAGGAACATTTAAAAAAGATAGCAAAAAATCATGCTACTTTTTAAGACGTTTGCTAAATATAATGGCACCAATTCCAATTGCCCCTATAATACCCCATATCGCGCTTGAATCTTCTTCATTATCTTTATTATAATTAGTATTTATTGCTAGTTCATTTTCTTCAGAAATTGGTTTACTTATTGTTTCTTCTTTTTCA
>CAYMVR010000084.1:2059-4461 GCA_964393945.1 uncultured Muribaculaceae bacterium
CCATAAACATAGTATATACAACTTCCATCATTTTTGTTAGCATTCTTATTATAGTTTTTGGCCTTTTTATCGGTACAACCATAAGTATAAGTTATACTTGGTGTACATGTACACGTTGAGCTTAACGTGCCATCATTACACACTGTTCTTCCACTACTACTGCAACCTGAGACACCACCATGATGAGAACAACAGCCTTTTTGGGCAAATACATTGGGAATAAATAACATCATTGCTAAAAATATACACATTACTTTTTTCATATAAACCTCATTGATTTTATATTAGCATATATTTTTATAAATTATATATCAGTTTTTTCTATGGTTACTTTTAATTTTATTTAAAAAAGACCGATTTTATCAGTCTTCTGTTTGATATTTGATTTTGTATGTTGGCTCTGGCAGTTTACTTGTTGGAATAAATCCTGCTTCAGCATTAATAACATCAGGCAAGCGATTTACAATATCTGCACAAGTAAGTTCAACAGTAGATGGTTTACTTACAGTTATAGTTGTGGATGGCTCACCATATACTGTCCATTCATTTTTATCAAAATCATGTGGTCCATAAACTTTTCCTATGCACTCTGCTTCAATTGTAATGCCTTCAGCCGTTTTAAGCGTTACAACCGCACTCATTCCTGTGGCATCACCTGAGGCTATGGTCATATTTAATGTTTTACTTTCTATATCTTCATCACTAGTAGTTGGAATACATTTTTGAGTGATCTCTGTTGGTGTTAAATTTAGTTTATCTGCTAACCAACCTACTGTATTCCACATATATGAAGGACTAAATTCTCTATTATTTATTAATTTTTCTCGTTCTTCATTTGATATGTTATCAGAAGCCGCAATAGTACTTTCAAATTCATTTAAGTTTAAACCAGCTCCATGAGCTTTTGCTAGAGCAAGGCCATAATCTTCAACATTATAAGAACTACTTCCTTTTATACCTGTAATATTATGAGTAGAACTTGCTAGAGTTGTAATTAGGTTACCCCAAAAGATATCTTGATAACCACACCCTGTAATCGTGACATTATGAGATTTTGCTAAAACGTCTAATTCGTGATACAAAGTTGGATTAGAGTTCTTAGCATAGAAACATTCTTCAGCAGTTGTAATTACATTTACATTATTCATTATACATGTACGAACACTTGATTCTACATCATTTAAAAAACTCATTGTAGATATTACAGCAATATCAGGAGTTGTTTCTTTTAATATATCATCTAATCTTGATATATCATTTATTTCAATTCCCTTTTTTTCAGTTTCCATGATAGTACTTATATCCGAGCCTATTAAATCTTTATTAATATCTACTGCACCTACAACTTTGGCTCCTAAATCATAAATATATCGCATAATATATTTACTCATTTTTCCACAGCCAATTTGAACAACTTTAATTTGTTTCATTTAGGTCAACTCCTTCTTCTTTTATTATATCCGCAAATTCAATTTTAAATCTTTCTATTTCTTTTAACCTAGCATCATCATAAATATTTTTAGCATTGCATATCGCTTTATAGAAATGTTTTATTGTAACACTTTTCTTATTATCATATAAAGCATATGTAAAGGCATTAGAGACTATTGTTAAACAGATGTCTGGATAGCGAGATGCTATTTCATATACTCTTTTATATTCGTCTGTCATTTCCACAATGAATCGCATTATTCTTTCAGTTATAAATTCTGTGTATTCACACTTTACGCCAATTTGTTTTTCTATTTTTGGTAAAGTTCCCATTAGTATAGTAACAGTTGTTTCTTTATCTGTTTCTTCAACTTCGATTTTTTGAAATCTTCTTAAAAAAGCTCTATCTCTTAAAATATAATGTTCATATTCTTCAGTAGTTGTGGCACCAATCATTTTTATTGTACCACGATCAAGTCCTGCTTTTAACATGTTGGCAAAATCGAGACCTCCATCTTTATTTACTAAAAGATGAGTTTCATCGATAAATACTATGACATTTTCTTTTGTTGCTAGTTCTCTTACTAATAAGTCCATACGATTTTCAGTGGCTCCATCTATATTTGCAGATCCTAGTAAACTACTAATATTAATTTTGATAATACGGCAATTTAGTAAAACATCTGGTACATACCCCATAATGATTCGATAAGCAAGTCCTTCAACAATTGCTGTTTTACCTATACCTGGTTTACCCACTAATAAGGCACTTTTCTCGGGAGTTAATAGTGTTAAAATCATTTGCTTTATTTCATTATCTCTACCAATAGCGGGGTCTGTTACATAAGTTTTGGCCGTTAATTCTTCGCCGTATCGTTCTAACATACTGATATTTTCCATAATGTCACCTACTTTGTTTTTATTATATCAAATTTTTATGGAAATAAAAAGTAAAGCATTGATACTTTACT
>CAYMVR010000085.1:0-4436 GCA_964393945.1 uncultured Muribaculaceae bacterium
ATGGTGCACATGGTGGGACTTGAACCCACACGAGTTTGACCTCGCCAGATTTTGAGTCTGGTGCGTCTACCATTCCGCCACATGTGCAAGACTAAAAATATTATAACATATTTTTATCAATCTTCAAGTATAATTCCCTTATCTCTTATAATTTCTATCATATTTAAAATAGACAAAGTAGAACCTACTAAATCATCAAGATTAATGCTAACTTCTTGAAATTTACAAGTTCTAAGATCACACTTTTTAAATTTAGTATCTAAAAATTGTTCTTGAATAAATTCACATTTAAAAAATTCTATATTTAAATAAATATTTTTTCGTTCATTATTATCTAAAAATTTAACTCCGTCAATCTTAGAATTGCCAATATTACAATTAAGTATAGTTGAATATTGAATAATAGAATCAACAATTTCTAAGTTTTCAATTTTTAAAGCACTAAAACTTACACCCGTAAACTTAGAATTTAAAAATAAAACATAATTAAAATTACATTCTGTAAATATTACATTATTAAAAACACAATTTATAAATTTAACCTTACTAAAAAAGACATTATCAAAAAGAGTACCATCAAAAGTACAATTTACAAATTTTATTTCTCTAAAATCTTCAAACTTTACTTCTAACTTTCCAACACTTTCTTTAGTAAAACATAAACTATTTAAAGATAAATTTTCATAATTAGAAAAATCTTCATCAGTTAAAGTATGTCTAAACTCCCACTTCATTTTCTTCCTCTTTATAAATAGAAGTAAATAATTCTGTTTCTTCCTCTACTTCTTTATTTTCTTCTAAAACAGGTAACTCATTTAAACTAGAAAGGCCAAAACAATCTAAAAATTCTCTTGTAGTCCGATACAAATTAGGTCTACCAGGCATTTTAGACTTACCTGCTTCTTTAACAAGGCCCTTGGCTACTAATTTTCGAATAATTTGAACACTACTTACTCCACGCATCTCATCTATTTCCACTCTAGTGATTGGTTGATTATAAGCAATAATAGCGAGAACTTCAAGTGCTGAAGGACTAAGTGTATTAGCATTAGGATTCTCTACAAATCTTTGATAATATTCTTTATGTTCTTCTTTCGTCGTTAATTTAAAAGCATCACCAAGATAACTAATTCTTACTCCATATTCTTCGCCTTCATAGCGATTTTTAAGTTGAAGTAATAATTCCTTAGCTTCTTCTAAAGTTATATTCATAATTTCACATAAACTATCTAAATTAATGCCTTCATCTCCAACAACAAAAAGTATACCTTCTAAAATACCTAATTTATTCACAACTAACCCTCCTTTCAATCATAATTGGTTTAAAGTTACTTTCTTGCGAAAGTAAAACTTCTTCATTTTTACTCATTGTCAATACTGATAAAAACGTAACGATTAAAAAATCTTTATCATTTTCTTGAAATAAATCTAAAAATTCAATACGATCTCTAACTGTCAAAATCTTTCTTATATCATTAATTCTTTTTTCGATGCTATATTCTCTTTTTGTAATCCTCGTACTAAGAGGTTTAGCCATCTTTTCTCGATACTTAAAATTTTTTATTGCTTCCACTAAATCATCTAAACTAAGGTTGCCAAATTGATATTGAGTATTTTCCATAATTTCATCTAAGCACATAGGACTTTTAGTGTAAAAATTACTACGTTTTGTCATTTGTTCTTCTAGTGTTTCCGTTAACTTTTTATATTTTTCATATTCTAAAATTTTTCTTTTCAAATCTTCTTCTGATTCAATATGAAATTCTTCATCACTAGATACTTCTTCTTGTTCTTCATCATTAATAAGCATTTTACTTTTTAAGTGAATTAGTTCTGCTGCCATAACCAAATAAGAACTAGCAATATCTATATTATTATTTTTTTCACTCTCAATAAAATTAAGGTATTCTTCAATAATAACTCGGATATCAATTTCATAAATATCCATTTTTGAAGTTTTTACAAGATGTAAAAGAAGGTCTAAAGGACCTTCAAAATCATTTATACAAAACTGATATTCCATTATTTCACGTCCTTCTAAATTATTCACACTTAAATCTTTGAGCTTCCGCCTCAAACTTTACAACTTTTGGTTCTGTATCTAATTTAAAAGAATCAGCACTAAAAATATATAATCTCTCAGTTTCATTTAAATTAACATTAGTTGTAATATTATACCCTGCTTCATACTCAAATAAAGTTGAAGCAATTCCTATTTTATTATTATAAACACTAACTTGTAATTGATTAGTTTGTAAAGACTCAGCATAATTAGGGATACTTGATAAATAACTAATCTCACTCGTTAATTCTTTCAATTTGTTATCTACAAACTTATAAGTAACTTTTTCATTATCTTTAGTACATACCAAAGAACCATTTCCATCTTCGGCATTTTTAAGTTCCACTAAAGGATAATCCTGTGTTGTTTTTTTAGGTAAAGAAAGAAAACCAATAGTTGTTGCTGAATCACTAGATATTTCTTTTTCATAATGTCTAAATGCTCCACTTGCCACATTATAATCATCAGCTAACTTAACCCTTTCTAAAAGAGTTTGCTCAGTATTAAAAATCTCCAAATAATAATTTAATTCTTCTAAATTTTGACTTTTGGTGAGATTATTAGTAACATCATAACTAATTGTGTTAGTTTCTTTATTAACAACAATATTATTTACTATAATATCATCAGTTACAATACTAAGAGTTTCAGTATAAGGAGAAAAATGGTCATCATTACTAGGAATATCATCTGGAACTGATGGTTTTATTGGCGTACTAGGCTCAATAGGGGTTGGTGTTTTAGGATTTAAATACGCATTTATATATTCATAAATTTGTGGCATAAAAATAACTGCCAAGATAAAAATACCAAGTATTATAACTGTACTAACAGAACTAATACGTCTATTCTCAAACATTCCAATTGGAGTTGAAACAAGTTCATTTTGTTCCAATTTAATATTTTTATATTTTCTTTTTTCCTTCTTAGCCATTATATCCCTTCTTACTACTTAGTATTATACCAAAAATAAGCCAAAATAAAAAGGACTTTTTATATCCTAATTATTTCCAATAATAAATTAATCTTTTGGTTCAAAAAATAAAGTAAAGAAACCTGCAAATACAACTGCTGCTACTACTGCAGCTCCACCACTCACAAACATTCCTGTAAATATCCCTAGAATTCCATCACTAAGATATCCTTCATATGCTCCTTGATATAAAAGATACCCAAAGTTTGAAATAATTGTAGTTGCTCCCCCACCAGCCATTTCAATTAAATGAGGATAAATTCCAAAGAAAGCAAGTACTGCTCCTAAAACTGTAAATAAACTTGTAATATGTCCAGGTGTTAATTTAGTATTATCTATTATAATTTGCGCAATAGCACAAAATGTTCCTGCTACCACAAAAGCCCAAATAAATATCATCTACATAACCTCCAAACTAACTGCATGTGCTATACCTGGAATACCAAGTTTTTGATTAGCAAGTTGTACTGATTGTAAAGAACCTGTTGCAATTACAAGTATTTTTTTATATTTTTTACAACCTAATATTTTATCAAAAAGCATTAAAGGTAGTGCCACAGGTCCACTAGCCCCAGCATATGTTTCTTGTGCATCTGTATAAATTTCACAACCAGCATCAATATAATTTTTAAGATTTACATTATAAACTTTGTTTAATAATTCTAAGAACAATTCTTTGCCAACTCGTCCTAAATCTCCAGTTAAAATAAGATCATAATAATTAGCATTTCTCTTCATTTCATTTAAGTGTGTAACGAGTGTAGAGGCTGCAGCTGGAGCCATAACTGCTCCCATATTATTAGCATCATTAATTCCCATATCTATTGCTTTACCGATAGTGGCAGATTCTATTCTTATATTCGTTTCTTCACTTGTTAAAAGAGTAGCACTTGCCCCTGTTGTTGTAAAAGTAGTTGTATGTTTTTTTATTGCTCCATATTCAACTGGATATCTAAATTGTCTTTCAGCATTTAAGTTATGACTACTAGTAATACACACAACATTTTTAGCCAATTTGCCACTAATAAAAGCCGAACCTACAATTAATTCTTCAACATAACTAGCACAAGCACTATAAGTTCCTAAATATGGAATAAGATATTTACTAGCATTATAATTAGAAATACAGATTTGATTTAATAAATCTCCACCTACTAATAAATCTATTTTGCTATCTGTAAGTCTGTTATGTAATAACAGATTATCCATAACTACTTTTTGCATTTTTATTTCAGCTTGTTCAAAAGTTTTTTCTCCATAATAATAATCATCCATTGCAAAATCATAATTCTTAAGTAGCCCTTCTTTTTCTAGTGGGCCTACAATTGAAAAATTATCTTTTATAAAAACATTATTAAATTTTTTACTAGCCACCAATAATCACCTTCACAATCACAAGTA
>CAYMVR010000086.1:0-4429 GCA_964393945.1 uncultured Muribaculaceae bacterium
TAAAAGTACAAAATCTGTAATTTCCTAGGTTTTACATAATTTTACATTAAACAAAAAAGACACTATAATTGTGTCTTAACTTTTCTTCTTGTTTTAGGAGCATTTGTCTTTTCTTTTAAGCGTTCATTAACATTAGTAGCAATAATACTATAAGTTATAGAAGCGATTGGAACACTTAAAAGCATTCCCACTATGCCATAAATACTAGCACCAATTGTAACTGCAACTAATACCCATATACCTGGCAAGTTTACTCTTTTACTCATAACTTTAGGATAAATTAAATTACCTTCTATCTGTTGTAAAATTAAAATAAATATAATAAATATTAAGGCTTTTAGAGGATTTATCATAAATATTAAGAAGGCTCCAATACCAGTTCCAATAAAAGCACCAAAAACAGGAATTAGTGCTGTAAAGCCTACTAGTATTGAAATTGTAATACTATAAGGAATTTTCAATATTAGCATTCCTATTAAACATAAGAAACCAATAATAAAGGCCTCAATAAATTGACCACTAGCAAAACTAGCAAAAGTTTTATTGGATATATGAGCAATGGATTTAATTTTTGTAACTTTAGTTTCAGGTAAATAAGCATTTAATAATTTATTTGTTTGACGAAGCAATCTTTCTTTTTCTACTAAAAGATATATAGCAAAGATTATACCTATAGAAATATTTACAATTCCTGTTACTACATTAGTTGCAATTCCTAAAGCGTTTGTTATCAGCATGTCTTTATTATTTTTTAAATAATTGGTTAGGGTATCTCCAAATTCTTTTGATGAATTAATTAACTTAGCTCTAACTTCATTATTTAAACCTATTTTATCTAATAGATCAATAACATTTTCTTGATATGTGGGCATATTTTCAATAAATAAATTAGTTGTATTTTTTATTTGAGGAATTATTAGTAATAAAAGAAATGTTATAAAACTAAAGACTATCGCTAAAGATAAGATAATACTTAAACTATGAGTTCTACTCTCTTTTATATTTGTTTTATTAAAAAGTTTGTTGTCTAAAAAATTAACCAAAATATTTAAAACAAAGGCAATAACTAAACCAATAATAAAAGGTGTTATTAAAGTTAGTAATCCTTTTATAAAAATAGCTACTTGTTTTATATAAATAAATGCAAAAATTAAACATACTGTAAAAATTATAATACTTATGATTTCTTTTTTTAAATCTTTATTTAACATACTCTTTTCTCCTTAACATTTTATAAAAAAAGAACAAGTCTGTTCTTAATCATAATCATCATTTATACTGTCGATAAATTCAATTTGTTCATCTACAACACTTCTTAAACGTTTTTTAAAGATTACAACTCTTCTTTTTAAAAGTTCAGCATCTTGTTCTACTTTATCTGCTTTTAATAAAGCATCATTTACAATTCTTGAAGCATTTCTTTTAGCATCCTCTAAGACCCCTTTAGCTTCATCTCTTGCAACACGTTTAATTTGATTTGATGCATCTTCAGCGACCATAATCGCTCTATTTAATGTGCTTTCCATATTTTGGTATTTTTCTAAATCTTGTTTTAGGCGCGCTAATTCTTCATCTTGAGTTTTTAATTTAGAAAGCATATTCTCATACTCACTCGTTACTTCGTTTACAAAATTATTTACTTCAAGTTTGTTATAGCCATTTAGGCTAGTGTTAAACTTCCTCAAAACTTGATCACCTCGACAGCTTTTTCTTTTTTATTCTACCATTCGTCTTCTACTTCTGCTTTGTTTTTTTCAGTTTCATCTGAAATCTTACCTTGAACATTAACGTTTTTTGGTGTACATAAATAGATTCCTACCCCTATTTTTTGCATTGTACCACCAATAGCGTATATACATCCACTTAAAAAGTCTATTATTCTTTTGGCTTGATCAGATGTAACACGTTTTAAATTTACAACAACACTATTGCGACTTTTTAGATGATCTGCAATGGCTTGTGATTCTGAATATGCTCTTGGTTCTAATAAAATCATCTTATTTCCTGATTTATCAGTTTCTTTTATTGCATCTTCTTCACTAACATTATAAAATTCATCTTCTGTCCCCATTAGAGTATCGTCATCTTCTGAGTCTTTAAAAAGTTTACTTAAAAGAGCCATTTTAATTCCTCCTATTTTATTATTAAATTACTATTTTATTCTATCAAATAATTATTTTTTTTTCAAGTTTTAAAAAAGCAAAAGTGCTAATTATAGATATTCCATAATTCGAACATCTTTTGCTAATTTTTCTATTAGAGAAGCTGGTTCATATTTGTTAAATATTTCAACAAAATTACTATTATCCATTAAAAACATATCATGGTAATTAATAAATATTTCTGATAAGTTAGTAATTCCAATACCGTTTAGGTATTCTAAATTTTTACTTACTAACTTTTTGTGTGCTTCTATTTCTTTAATAAGAGCACTTGTTGAATTTTCTTTTAATGCTTCAATATCTTTTTTTTCAAATCCAAATTTTTCGAGGAACTTCATTATGCTACTTTCCTTTCTTGATCTTGAAAAGCCCCTGAAACTAATCCTTTTATTCTATCTTCTTGTTCTGGCGTTACATCTAAACCGTCAAACATTATACTTTCTATCATGTCATAAAGATTTATATATCTATATTCACATCTAATAATAGCTGGTACTACTTTTTGACAAGCGTTATTTACTACTTGAACTAAGTATTCATCTGTTGGATTTTCAAGTACTAAATAATTTAATCTTTCAACAACCTCATTATATACTTGTCTACCCTCATCAGTCATTTCAGGGTTATTGTCTATTTCTTCGGCTGTTTTTACTTTTTCCATTGGAACACTTGCTGTATATTTAGCATACTCTTCAGCATCATCAAAGAATGCCGCAAAAGTTCCATCTTGATTTAAATATGGAAGTCCATGATTTATGCACCATACTAATCTCTCAATAAATTTGTTGCGGAAATATTTAATTTTTAAATTTTTATTAAATAATTCTTGCATCCCAAGTTCATCTATTCTTTGTAAATTGTCTTCAACTTCTTTTAATTCTTGAGCATTTAAATTGAAAGCCTTTACAAAAACTCCAGGCATTTCATCTAAATTGTAGCCATGACGTGTAAATGCTTCTTTTACAGCAGAGGCTGAAACAGCAATTGGTCTGGTAGTGATAAATTTATTAGGATCAACACCGTTTGCTAAATTAAGTGTTGTATCTTTTAATTTTAATTCCATTCTTTAAACCTCCCTTAATATGCCATTAATGGCACTTTCTTTGGATCTAAGCCACTGTTTTGTAATAAAATAATTGCTTTATCTAAATTACGATAATCATATTTTGTAAGAACTGTTGGATTTAAGTAAATATCTAAAGCACTCTTACCTATACGTAATAACCTATCAACTTTGGCTTCTAGTTCTCTATCATATAATAAACTAATGTGATCTACAAAAATATCTAAACTCAAATCATTATTTTTAAAGATATTTACATTTCTACGAATAACTTTTTCATTGTAATTTTCTATAATCTCTTCTAAGTCTCGGGTAGTATAATCTAAATAGTCTAATCCAATTTCATTAAATAAATCAATTAGATCTTCTTTATCTATGCTTTTTTCTTCAGTTACTATTGGAGCAGATTCGATTTTTTCTTCTTTTATTTCTTCCACTACAGGTTGTTCTATTGAAGGAGCAACTACTACTTCTGCTCCAGAGCCTCCATCTTCTTCTGCTTCTATAGGCTCTTCAATTTTTTTGGCTTCTTGCATAACTTCGGTAATAGATCTCTTTTCAGCTTCCTTTAGTTTAGCATCATAATCATATAATGCATCTTCTGGGAACATCAAAATTTTAGCAGCTTCTCTTGTTTCTTCTTCACTAAAATCAAATTGTTCTAAAAGTGCAGTAATAGAATCTCTGGTAATATTGATATTGCCATTTAAGGCTAAATCAAAATACTCATTTAATTTTGCCTGATTTGCAACAGCAGCATCTCTTCTTATACCAATTTCTTCAATTTCAGTAATAGCAGAATTCATTTCTTCTTCAACACGTACTAATTCTTCTTGTGAATCTTTAATATCATTATTTACTTTATCAATTGTATCTGGTAAAGTATCGTTTAATTTTTTTGTTAAAGCCTCAGGATCAAAATTAATATTTAATCTTTCAATAACAGTTGAATATTCATTTTTATCAATATTACTTAAAACATCTGCTAATTTTTTGCCTTGCTCACTTAACTCTTTGCTATCACGTTCTAGTCCTGCTATTTTATCTTGTAATGAACTTTTTTCTTCAGTTGTTCTTACTCTTGTTGCCTCAGCTTTTTCTTCTGCACTTCGCATTTCTTTAAAAACTACACTATCTTCGCCTCTTAAGTTATATAATTTATCAAGAAGTCTTGTTACTTCTGGAGATAATATTTTCATAAATC
>CAYMVR010000087.1:0-4308 GCA_964393945.1 uncultured Muribaculaceae bacterium
AATCTAAAATATACAATTTAGATATGATTATTGCAGTAGGGTATCGTGTTAATTCTAAAAAAGCAACACAATTTAGGATATGGGCAACAAAAGTTTTAAAAGAGTATTTAATTACTGGCGTTGTTATGGATGACGAAAGATTAAAAAATCCAAATTATATTTTTGGAGAAGATTATTTTGAAAGGACACTAGAAAGAATTAGAAATATTCGCTCTAGTGAAAGAAGATTTTATCAAAAAATTACTGATATTTATTCCTCTTGTAGTGTTGACTATGATAAAGACTCTGAAATCACTAAAAAATTTTTTAAAACTGTGCAAAATAAACTTACGTTTTCTGTAACAGGTAACACAGCAGCAGAAATTATATATAATAGAGTTGATGCTAATAAAGATAATATGGGGCTAACCATTTGGACAAGTTCACCTAATGGCCCTATTTATAAATATGATGTTGACATTGCTAAAAATTATTTAACAGAAAAAGAATTAAAAAATTTGAATAGAATAGTTACCATGTATTTAGATTATGCTGAATTACAAGCCGAAAATCATAATGCTATGACAATGCAAGATTGGGTAGAAAAATTAGATGCATTTTTACAATTTAATGGGCAGGATATACTTCACAATGCAGGAAAAGTATCTCATAAAGTAGCACAAGAATTAGCTTATAAAGAGTATGATAAATTTAAGAAAAAACAAGATGAATTATTTGTGTCTGATTTTGATAAATTTATTGAAAGTACAAAATTATTGGAAACGATAGGAAGTGATAAAAATGAATAATTCGACTATTAATTGGTATCCGGGGCACATGGAAAAAGCCAAAAGATTAATGATAAAGGAATATAAAAATATTGATATAGTGTATGAACTAGTAGATTCTCGTATTCCTAAGTCATCAAAAATAAAAAACATATATGATATTATCGGAAATAAACCCAAAATACTTATTATGACTAAAAGTGATTTAACTGATAAAGTTGCTGTTGAAAAATGGATTAAATATTATGAGAATTTAGGAACGAAAGTTATTTTAGCCAATTTAAATAATGATGATGATTTAAAAAGAATAATTTCTACTACTCATGAAATGATGGAAGAATTGCAAAGTAAAAGAGCCGAAAAAGGCTTAATGAAAAAAGAAATTAGAGCTCTAGTAGTTGGTATACCAAATGTTGGAAAATCTACCTTAATAAATAAGTTAGTGGGGAAAAAAGTTGTAAATGTTGGCAATCGACCAGGTGTTACTAAAGGTCTTACATGGCTTAAAACTAAACATAATATTATGTTATTAGACACTCCAGGCATTTTATGGCCTAAAATAGACGATAATGAAATAGGTCTTAATCTTGCTTCCTTCTTTTCTATAAAAACCGAAATATTAGATGTTAATGAAGTGGCAGTTCACATATTAAATAAGTTGAATAAATATTATCCTGATAAACTAAAAGAAAGATATAATGTCGAGCCATGTTATACTGGTTTGGATTTTGAAGCAGTTTATGATCATATTGGACGCCAAATTGGGGCAATAAGAAATAATGAACCTGATTATGAAAGAATTAGTAATCGTATAATTAATGATATAAAAGATGAATATGTAAAGGGGATATTATTTGATAATGAAATCTGATTTATTAAAGTATGAAAAAGAATTATATAAAAATAACATAACTCTAATTGCAGGTGTAGACGAAGCAGGACGAGGTCCATTATGTGGTCCAGTTGTCGCTGGAGCCTGTATTCTTCCTAAAAATTATCACCTAGAGGGATTAAATGATTCTAAACAATTAAGCGAAAAAAAGCGAGAAGAGTTTTATAAGATTTTGCGTAGTGAAGCCATTGCCATAGGAGTAGGTATTGTTAGTGCGAAAGAAATCGATGAAATAAATATTTTAGAGGCTAGTCGTAAAGCCATGTATTTAGCACTTGAAGATTTAAAGGTAACTCCAGAGTATATTTTAAGTGATGCAATGAGTTTAAATGATATTGATATTCCATCAAAGCCAATTATTCATGGAGATGCACTATCTTTATCTATCGCTGCTGCTAGTGTAATTGCAAAAGTGACTCGTGATCATATTATGCTTGAAATTGATGCATTACATCCAGAGTATAATATTAAAAAACATAAGGGATACCCTACCAAAGAACACTTGGCATTATTAGAAAAATATGGTATTTTTGAAGAGTACCGAATGACCTATAAACCGGTTAAGATGATTGTAGAAAAGGCGGAAAAAAATGAAGAAGTTAAAAAAACTATGGCAAATTAAATATTTTAAAAATTATTTTATTCTTTTATTATGCCTTATGATTTTAGAAATAATTTTTCGTTCTATTGAAGGATTATCGATATTTTCATATGCTGGGTTAAGAATCTTTTTAGGCATAAATTTTATTGCACTATTAATAAGTTTTATTTTAAATTATTTACCTAAAATAGTTGCTAAGATAGTTAATCCATTAATTGTTTTAGGTTTATCCATTTATGGTATTGCTGAGCTAGGGTTTAATAACTTTCTTGGTGTATATGCTTCCCTCCAAATAAAAACTCAAGCTAGTGCTGTAACATCATACATTTTAGATTTTATTAAAAGTTTTAGATTATCATTTTACTTAATGTTAATACCATTTATTTTAATATTAATTTATTACATATTTATAGATAAAAAAATTGACATAGATATGCCTAAGAGAAAAGTAAATATTACAGTGGTAACTATAAATGTTTTTAAATTTTTACTTATTATATTTGTTGGTTTATTATATTTTGGCACCTTAAAACTAGATTTCATGCAAAATAAACTATCATCAGTAAGTACTTATGAATTATTTAGAAAACCTACTATTCCCAGTTTAACTGTAAATGAGTTTGGGTATATTGGTTTTGGCATACTTGATGTTAAGGAATATTTCTTTCCTGCTAAAGAAGAAGAACTAAATGTAAATTATAATCCAAATTCTATAAAGAAACCAACTGATGAAGTTGATGATCCTGATACTATTACTTATACAGATCATTTAGATATTGATAATGATCTTTGGATATCAATTATTGATAATGAGACTAATAATACTTACAATAATATTAATAAATATTTAATAAGTAATCGAACTACTAAAACTAATGAATACACTGGATTATTTGAGAATAAAAATTTAATTGTTATCATGGTTGAATCTGGAAGTAACATTATGCTTGATGAAGAATATTATCCTAATCTTTCTAAAATATATAATGAGGGATGGAGTTGGAAAAACTATTATTCTCCACGAAATTCTTGTAGCACAGGAAATAATGAAATAAGTGGTATGACTAGTTTATATACTATTTATAATAATTGTACTTCTAATATTTATAAGAATAACACTTATTTTGAAAGTATCTTTGAATTATTTAATAATAAAGGATATGATACCAATAGTTTTCATGATCATTTTGATGCTTATTACTATCGTACTACCATTCATAAAAATATGGGAAGTAAACGATTCTATAAAGTACAAGATATGAAAATCCCTTATGGTCATACATATGGCGAGTGGGCTAGTGATGAAGAGATGATGAATTATTATTTAAGTATAATTGATTCTAGAGATCCTGAAGTACCATTTATGTCTTGGATAACCACCGTAACATCTCATCAACCATATTCTGATTCTAGTTTATATAATGAAAAATATCGTGGCTTATTCCCATCAGATCTTCCTACTGATGTAAGAAGTTATATGTCAAAACTAAAAGTAGTGGATAATGCTATAGGTGTTTTATTAGACGGCCTTGAGGAAAGAGGAATATTAGATGACACTGTAATCGCTTTATTCTGTGACCACTACCCATATGCTATATCAAATAATAATTTAATGAAAGTCTTAGACTATGATTTAAAAACTGATAACAATGCTGACCAAGTACCATTTGTTATATATAATTCTGCTACAGAAAAAAAAGAATTTAATGAATATGCTACATATGTCGATTTGACTCCAACACTTGCCAATCTCTTTAATTTAAACTTTGATTCTCGTCTTTACCTAGGGGAAGATATATTAAGTGAGGAGCATAACAATATGATTGTTTTTGCTGATGGCTCTTGGAAAAATGAATATGCATACTATGATGCAGGTTCTAATAAAATTAAGTATTATACAGAAAAAACGTATTCTGATGAAGAAATACTTGCAATTAATGAGCAAGTTAGTTTAAAATTAAAAATGAGTAGCGCTATAATCAAAAATAACTATTTTAATTATTTAGAGAAAAAAATAGATAGTGCCACCACTTCGAGTGAATAGAAAA
>CAYMVR010000088.1:0-4293 GCA_964393945.1 uncultured Muribaculaceae bacterium
GAAAGAAGTCAATAGTATATTCATCTGGATTAAAATCTCCTGGATTAAGTGCAAGTTCTTCCATAAGTCTTACCACAAAAGTTGTAGTAATTATCTCTGCTGAGTGGTATGAACCTGTTACAATAATATGCTTATCTCCAGTTCCTATTGTATAATGATCAATTGGTAATAAAAAGTCAGTGTATCCAATTGGTCTTTCTTTTTTAACACTCAATTTAGATTCAGGATTATTTACTAATTTGTCTAAACGATTATTTACTTCTTGATAATTTAAATATTGAAATTCGTACATTACAATCTACCTCTGTTTCTTTTATATTCTTCAAGTGTTAAACCACTTGATGTAAGTTTTTCTGCCAGTTCTAAACCTACGAAACGAATATGCCATGGTTCATAACCATAACCTGTTATTTGTTCTTTTCCTTTAGGATATCTTAAAATAAATCCAAAATTAGCACAGTTTTCATGAAGCCACTTAGTTTCTGGCATATCATCACTTAATTCGTCAATATATTCACCATTTTTAATACAGGCCACATCAACTGCTAAACCTAATTGGTGTTCACTAGTGCCAGGAAGAGCCACTCTACTATAAGCTTCATCTCCCATTTTTTCAACATAAAAGTCTAATATGCTTTGTTGATAAGCCGCCGATCTATAAGCAGAATCAGCATAAATTTCAAATCCTGCTTCTCTAGCTGAGGCAACTAACTCTAGAAATGATGCATATACATAGTCTACCATTTCTAATTTAGCATCACCAAAACTAGAAACATAATAAGGATTGTTGACTTCAACTAAGTTACTTGGCACATAACTAATACTTATAGGATTTTCTTTATTTACTAAAATTGTTATATCTTCCATATTTATTTCCTTGTTAAAAAAAGCATAAATTTAATTATGCTCTTGATGAATATTTTCCGTCTTTTGTAGATACGATAATCTTTTCGCCTTCATTAATAAATAAAGGAACTTTTACAACATAGCCTGTTTCTATTTTGGCATCTTTTTGAGCATTATTTGTTGTATTACCTTTTACTGCAGGCTCTGTTTCTATTACTTCGTATTCTACTTTTTCTGGTAAAGTAATACCTAATATTTCACCTTCATAGTAGTCTACAGTAATTTCCATATTTTCTTTAATAAATTTGATATTATCTCCTAGTGTTTTACTAGAAATTTCGATTTGCTCATATGTTTCATTATTCATGAACACATAGTTATCACCTGAGGCATATAAATAAGCCATTGGTTGTCTATCAATATGAGCTTTGGTAATTTTAATATTTGTATTATATGTATCTTCAGTTATGGAACCAGTTCTTAAATTTTTTAATTTCATTCTAACAAATGCAGAACCTTTTCCAGGTTTTACATGTTGAAATTCTACTATTTGATATAAATTATTATCTAAAATAATTGTCATACCATTTTTGATATCGTTAATATTAATATTCATTTTTAAACTCCTTTATTAGGTCCTTTGGGAGGAACCATAGTTTGTTTTATTGTTCTTTTTATCCTTCTTACTAAACCATAGCCACGAGTATTTGATTTTGCGAAAGTTTTTTCAACGGGTGCAATTTCACTTACATTAGTTGATAGTTTTTCACAACAATCTTTAACTCCTAAACTAGCAAAGACAGGAGAAGGAAAGTTAGTTTTATATAAAGTATATTTTCTCTTCATGTTGTAATCTTCCTAACTATTTTTTTTCTTTTACAGTTTGATGTTTACGACATTTTTTACAATATTTTTTTACTTCTAAACGGTCTGGAGTATTCTTTTTATTTTTGCTTGTAGTTCTTAGTTCTTCACCACAAACAGTACATTTTAAAGTTACATAGTTTCGGTTTTCATTTTTTGCCATAAAAACACCTCCTTTTAATAAAGTCTAGTAGTATTATAGCAGAAAATTAAGACTCTAACAAGAGGAAATCGTTAATATTCCTAGCAATTAAGCGATTTACAGGAGAACGATACTTTGTTTTGCCATTTAGATTACTTGTATTAGGGCTTATTACAACAATAGAATACTTAGGATTATCAAAGGGTGCATACATTAAAAAGGTATTACTCAAAACGAAACTATCCATTTTCCCATCATAATTGGCATCAATCCAAGATTCGCTTGTACCAGTTTTACCTGCAGCAGGAATTGATTGATTAACATACCAGTATCCCGTTCCTGATTTGATTACTTCTCTTAAGCCAGATTGAATACGTGTAATATACTTTTCTTCTAAATTAACCTGATTTAATACTTCTATTTTGTTTTCCTTTATTATTTCATCATTCTTTTTAATACTATGCATTAATTTTAATTTTAATCTAGAACCATTATTTGCAATGGTATTAATATATTGTAATAAACCAACTGGAGTGTATAAATCATACTGGCCAATTGCTAAATTTAATAATAAATCGATGGCTACGGTATTTCCTTGTAAGCCAATACTTTCGCCTGGTAGATCTATTCCTGTTGTTGTTCCAAGCCCATACTCAGAAAAAGTTTTGCGATAAGTTTCAAAGTCTTCAGCACTTACCTTGGCTTTCATGTTATAAGTATATTTATTATCTGATACACCTAGTGCTATACGAAATTGATAAACGTTAGAACTCAAGGCAAGAGCACGCTCGTCATTTAAAGTTCCCAAAGTTCTATAAGAACATTTAAGAGGCAAATTAGCAAGTTTGATACATGAATCTTGGTATTTAGAACCAATATCAATTATTTTATTTTGATATCCTACTGTCATAGAAGCTGCCTTAACAGCACTACCCACAGTATAAGCATTTTTTATGACATTGATACTAACATCTTGAAATTCACCATTATCTAACCTTCTAATACCAGTGATAGCTCTAATACTACCAGAGGTAGGATCACTTATAAGAGCATAACTTTCACGATAAAACTCAGTGTTAGCTTCTTTCTTTGCTTTTTCTATTTGAGTTTTAATTATATCCTCTATTTTTGTTTGAATATCAATATCTATTTCTAAAACAACGTCTTCTCCTCTTTTGGCTTCACTAACTAGTTTTAATTTATTATTTTCTATCTTATATATTGCTTTCGTCCCCCTTAAATTAGACTCATACATTTCTTCTAAACCACTTATGCCAACCTTATCAGTGTAGGTATAGCCCTCTTTTAAGAATGTTTCGGCTTTTTCTTTAGGTAAACTATCACTAACTTTGCCTAAAATGCTTTTTAAGGATTCACCATAATTATAGCTACGTTCCCATGACATCTCACCGTATATTCCTTTTAAGCCCTTTTCTAAAATACTCGCATAAGTCTCATTATCAATATTTTTTAATAAAATTTTATTTTCATAAATATATCCATCATTCATCAAATTATAAAAGTAAGAACTATATTTTTCTTTTTCAGTTAAAGTATTTATCATTTCTTCACTAATTCTACTTTTCTTTAGTTCTTCCAATTCGGTTTTAGTTATTTTTCGTTCTTTATATAACTCTCTTTCTTCGGAAGTTATTAAATTACTACAAATTTCAGGATACTTTATTAAGTAAAAATCTTTTAAAGCCTTATTTTGATAAGAATATTGATAATTTGTTAGTTCCACTAGTTCTTCAGCAAGTTTTAATTCATCTTTTTTATTAATCGATTTATCTTTGTGATAAATAATGGTATTAACACCAATATTATCTACTAGAATTTTACCATTAATATCTAAAATTCTACCACGTGGAGCACTACTCCCTGTAACATATTTATCAGTTAATGAAATATATTTTTGATAATATTTTTCATGATTATTATATGATAAATCGATAACACGATATATAAATACTAAAAAGACTATATTTAAAAGGGTTATTAAAATCCAGAACTTCTTTTGCATATTAAACACCATTTTTAGTATAATCAAAATATAAAAATTAATTAGAAAATCTTATTAAAAAACCTAATTCTTACAAAATTTGAATCAAGTTACTTTTAATAATTTAATTATTTTAGTTCTTCTATTTCTTCAATAGATAAACCTGTAAGCTTAGAAATAAGTTCTAAACTCATGTTTTCTTCTAGCATCTTTTTGGCTATTTCTTTTTCTCTTTCTTGCTTACCTTCTTGTTTACCTTCGGTTTTGCCAAGCTCATATAGTTCGGCTTTTTTAAACTCTTCTTTGTTATAAAATAAGATACTATCAAACTCTTCTGTTAACTCATCTATTTTATCGTTTACTTTATCCATTATTCTATCACTTTTATATAGTTTAACTCTTTCTTCTTTATTCTCACATAGCAATATGTAAAGAAGTC
>CAYMVR010000089.1:0-2898 GCA_964393945.1 uncultured Muribaculaceae bacterium
TTTTTCTTCAGCCATTTTACTCACACTCCTTTTCCTATTTATATAAATATGGCTCGACTAAATAAATATAATTTGTACTCCAACTACTGGATTTACTATTTGTTATAAACTCAATTCTTAAATTTTCAACATTACTTACATCTATATCTATTATATCATTAATCTCATTATTTTTAGTTATTTCACTTGAATGATATAACTCTTTATCTCCATCTGATATAACAATATAGCCTTTAAAACTTTCTTCCCAAGATTCTCCTCTTACTATTTTCGTTGTTAATCTTGTATATTTTTTATCTAATTTATAAACAACATACTCTGTCTTACCTTCAAAACTAAAATGAAGGTTATGTTCATAATCAACACCATTAATAGTTCTTTTCCAAGCGGTGAAGCCTGACCCTGAATTAGACACACGATTTTCATCTATTAGACGACTAGGCATTTTATCTTCATAACTCTTTTTTAATTCTTCTAGTTCTTTATACTCATTAGTATTTTTATCTAGAATATCTAAAGAACTTTTTATTATTTCAATAACACTAGGAATATCTTCTTTTTTATCTTCAACAAGTATTTTAGTATATTCTACAACTTTTTTAGCATTTTCTTCATACATTTTTTTATAATACTCAGAACTACTTAAGTCGATTTTATTAACTTTTTTATTTTTTTCAAGATACTCTATTCTCTCTTTATAATTGTTTAAGATAATCTCAGAATCTCCATCATTTTTTATAGGAACAAATTCATCAATGTTATTTTTTAATTTATTTATTTCGCCACTTACATATTCGTTAATATATTTAGAAGCATACTTGTAATAACAATCACTTTCTATTACTTTATCATAATAGTAATAAGCATAATATTTATCATTATTATTTTCATTTTCTTTACCTTCTAAATAATTCTTCTTTGAACTATATAAAGAATTTAACTCCTCTTGATACTTATCATATAATTCACTTCTTATTATATATTCAATGGCAGTACTATTTTTAAAATAGTTATATAATTCAGCGAGAGAACTATCTATTTTATTATAATTATCTTTTAATGATTCTTTATCTTTATATTCTGTATTAAAATTCTTAACCCAATTTCTAGTAATTTTTTCAGATGTATTTTTTATTTTATTTAAAACTTTTTCATCTTTCTTATTACTTTTTAAAATCTTACCAATATTCTCTAATTCTTTTTGTCTAATACTAGTGTTATTATAGTAATTATTTAAACTATCTTCGATTTTCTTTATAGGATTATTTAAAAGAACACACAAAGATATAATCGCAATAATTAAAAGGACAAAAACACTAAGCATAATAATTTTAGTCTTCTTTGGCAATTCTTTTAAACGATTTATGATAGGTGGTATTTCTTTCTTAGTTTCTTGTTTTTCCGGTTTTATTCTTTTACCACATTTTTCACAATAATTTGATTTAGGTGTATTTTTGGCTCCACAGGCATCACAATACATAAATTATTCTCCTTGCTTTTCTAGTTCTATTTTACAATAAAAGTGTTTTAAAATAAACACTTTTTCCCTAAAATGCCTTTTCTTTACTTATTTTGTACTATTTAGGGCTTCTTCTATAATACGGCAATTATCTTTTATTCTTTCACAATTAGGGTCTTTTTCTAAGGCAGTATTCATGTACATTAAGCTTTCAGGATATAGTTTTATGTTATAACATATTATTCCCATTAATTCGTCGATATATGCATTCCAGGCAAAGGCTTCATTAATATAAATAGGTGCTTTAGTAGTTATTAAATAGGCTTGTTTTAATGTATTATAGGCTTCTTCAAAACGTTCTTGATCTTTATAGAGTGATGCGAGTTCTACATATCCTTCTCTTAAATAAGACGCTTCTTTTATTGCTTCTTTAAGCCACATCTCTGCTTCTTTTTGTCTCCCTAAATTTAGATAACAGCGAGAAATAAACCGCATTGAAGCTGATCGCTCTGCATCCCAGGTGGCAGATGGTAAATTTAAATGTTTTATTAAGGTATCTATGGCTTCATTCCATCTCTTATAATACATATACTCTCTTCCTAAATAATGCATATTACGATCATTATTTGGTTCTTCCCTAACACTTAACTCTAATAATGGTAAGTAACTACCTCGTGACTTTTCATTATCGGGATAATGATTTAATGTAATATTTGGTGCTAGAACACTAATTTCATTTGGTAAAACATTTAATACTTCATGAACTGGATGCTCCCATTTATAACCTTTTCTTTTATGAATTTTTTCGATAAAAAAGGTGGTCGCAGGATTTTTATATTCATCAAAACTCCAATTATAATTATATTTTACTTTATCTACTTTATCATTCCAAATACTTTCTAATTTATCACGCCATCCGATCTCAAAAACTTCATCTAAATCAGTGCATACACATATATCAGTATCAAGTGGCACTAAATCTAAGGATGCATTTCTGGCAACATCAAATCGCCATGGTTTAATCTCTTTAACCGAAACATTAACTCCTAATTCTTTTAATTTATCTACCGTTTTATCAGTAGATCCTGTATCTAATACATATATTGAATCCGCCTCACTCATGGATTTAACCCATCTTTCTACAAATTTTTCTTCATTTTTGCATATTGCATAAACGCATACTTTATATTTTTTCAAAATTTCTCACCCTATTAAAATATATCTTTCTTTATTTTTATTAGAACTACGAAAGAAATTAAAAACTATTAGCAGATGATGTTAATAGTTTTGATATTTATTTAAAATTAAACCTTTTTTATATAAAGTATAAGTAAGAACGCACCCCAGTATTAATAGGCTAAGGGCAATATATATTATTTTATTGGGAGAATTAGTTTTTATACTTAAATCTTCGGCCATGGTTGTTATAACACTAGCAT
>CAYMVR010000089.1:2998-4270 GCA_964393945.1 uncultured Muribaculaceae bacterium
GGAGAATTAGTTTTTATACTTAAATCTTCGGCCATGGTTGTTATAACACTAGCATCATCCGCTAAGTATTCAGAAACCTCAGTATTAAATTTTCCTCCTGTAATAAATTTGGTAAAATCTTCACTATATACTGCATAACCATCATTTATTGTACTTGTAAAATCCCCTCCTGTTATTTTTATTTTAACTTTATTTATATCTACTTCATCATTATTTTGAGGATTCCATTCATAAAAGGCATATTGCCCACTTATATTGCCACCAGAAATAAGAACATTTATGGGATTTTTGGTTTTATGTTGAGCAACTGTAATTCCAGAACCATTAGTGGTTGTACCATTACTATTTGCCGCTCTATTAAACGTGGGACTAATTCCTTTTATGGTACCGTTTTTAATAGTTAAAGAGCCTGACCTTATTTCAATCCCTGTTCCTCCAGATATAGTTCCACCATTTATTTCAATTTCACCTTTTTGAGGGTTATATATTCCTGCGCTATCATCTTTATTTAAAGCATTAACTTCACCACCATTAATTGTTATTTTAGTGTTATGATTATTTCCATTTCCAACTATGCCATAATAATATCCTTCTAATGTACCACTATTTAGAACTAATTCTGCCGTTCCTTCTTTATTATCATTCTTAACTAATTGAATAGCCGCCCAAACATTGCCACTATCTCCTGTTGATATTTTACCTGTATTTTTAGAATCATGAATTGTTAATTTTCCACCTTTATCTACAAATAGCAATCCTGTTTTTAATTTTAAATTAGCGTCTGGTACAATGGAATGTCCATTAAGGTCTAAAATAACATTTCCGTCAATAACGCTAACAGAACTTACGGAAATATCTGCTTCTAATTTACAAGCACTTTTACTTTCTAAGCATTCTTTCAGTTCTTGTTCACTAGTTACAGATATAAAGCCATCACCACTAGCATTTACTGCTGTTAAAACTATGCTTCCACAACAAAAGGTTGTTAATAAGTATTTCAATATCTTCATAATATCTCCTTTTTTCTTTTCTTAATTAATAATATGAATAGTCATCAATAAATATTTTTATTTATTTTACTTAAACAAGGCTTTTATAATGACATTGTTTTTTTTTAGCACATATATTAAAAATGAAAGGAGGTTTTATAATGAACAATTTACAGAAAGCACAATGCAAAATTGATTGCTTTAAGAAAGAATTTGGTAATTCTATAGGATGTTGTTGTTCTGGAAGGCAAATACCAGGTCCTACTGGGCCTACCGGACCTAC
>CAYMVR010000090.1:0-4132 GCA_964393945.1 uncultured Muribaculaceae bacterium
GAAATCTTAAAAAAATGCAACGACTTAGGAATAGAAGTAAAAAGTGGAGAGGATTTTCTTACTGATGATGATGTTATATCGTTAGATAATGCTATTAACTTAATTGGGGTAGAAGATGACTCTTATGAAGAAGAGGATACAATTGATGAAGTTGTAGATGAAATAGTAGAAAGCAGTAATATCACTAAAAACATAAATACAACTGATAAGAAACAAAAATTAAAGAAGAAAAAAGAGCAAACCGAAGCAAAAGATTATTCTCGCTTACGTAAAGAAATGTATAAAAATAAAGATAAATTAATGAAAAATACTGCTCAGGAAAATATCATTGTCTTTTCTGATGGCATGACAGTAGGAGAACTCGCGGAAGAATTAAATATTAGTGGTACAGACATTATCAAGAAATTAATGACTTTAGGACTTATGTTATCGTTAAATCAAACTCTTGATTTTGAAAATGCGGAAATCATTGCTCTAGAATATAATAAAACTTTAAAAAGAGAAGAAACTCAAGATGTATCCAATTTTGAAGAATATGAAATAGTAGATAATGAGGAAGATTTAGTATCTCGACCTCCAATCGTAACTATCATGGGTCATGTTGACCATGGTAAAACAACTTTACTAGATTATATTAGAGATTATCATATTGATGCTGGTGAATCAGGTGGAATAACTAAAGCAATTGGTGCTTACCAAATTGAGTCAAATGGAAGTAAAATAACATTTATTGATACTCCAGGACATGCTGCATTTACTGAAATGCGTGCGAGAGGTGCTAGTGTAACTGATATCGTTATTATCATTGTCGCCGCAGATGATGGGGTTATGCCTCAAACTAAAGAAGCAGTAGAACATGCTTTAAGTGCTAAAGTACCAATCATTGTTGCCGTAAACAAAATTGATAAACCAGATTCTAATCCTGAGCGAATTAGAACTGAGATGGCAGAATTAAATATCACTCCAGAAGAATGGGGAGGAGATTATCCATTTATAAATATCTCTGCGCATACAGGTGAAGGCATTGATAAACTATTAGAAACAATTCTTGCTATAAGTGAAGTAAGTGAATTAAAAGCCAATCCAAGCAGATATGCTGTTGGATCAGTAATAGAATCGCGTCAAGACAAGAATGTAGGAGGAGTAGCTAGTCTTCTAATATTAAATGGTACTCTTCGCTTAGGAGACCCAATTGTTGTTGGAACTACTTTTGGAAAAATTAGAACTATGAAAAATGATTTAGGAGAATCTATTACTACTGCTGCTCCAGGCACTCCAGTAGAAATTACAGGCTTAAATGATAATCCAAGTGCTGGTGATAAATTCATGGCTTTTGAAACTGAACGTGAAGCTAAAGACATTGCAGAAAAACGTGCAATTAACGCTAAAGAAAATAAATATAAAAAAGATATAATAACTTTAGATGACTTATTTAGTAAAATCAATGAAGGTCAAAAAGAAATAAATATTGTTTTAAAGACTGATGTTCGTGGTAGTGAAGAAGCCGTAAAAAATAGTTTACTCAAAATTAATGTTGAAGGTGTTAAAATAAATGTTATACGTTCTGGTATCGGAACTATAACTGAAAGTGATGTTGTTCTAGCTAACGCTTCTAACGCTATTATTATCGGTTTCAATGTTAGTCCATCTAATACTACCAAAGAAATAGCCAAAGAGTATGGTGTTGATATCAGGCTATATACTATTATTTATAAATGTATTGAAGAAATTGAATTAGCAATGAAGGGAATGTTAGATCCTGAATTTGAAGAAAAAGTTTTAGGCAGTGCCGAAATTAGAAGAATATTCAAGTTCTCTAAAGTTGGTAATATTGCTGGAAGTTATATAACTGATGGAATAGTTAAAAATAATGCTAATGCTAGACTTATTCGTGATGGAGTAATTATATATGATGGTAAAATTGCTTCTATTCAAAGAGAAAAAGACAGTGTCAAGGAAGTTAAAAAAGGCTTTGAATGTGGTATTACTCTTGATAATTATACAGATATAAGAATTGGAGATACCATTGAATGCTATGAAATGGTTGAGGTGAGTCGTTAATGCCAAGCCATAAAATAGCCAAGATATCTTCAGATATGATGCGTGTTATTAGTGAAATAATATTTGAAGAAGCCAGAGATGAAATCTTAAAAACTATTACTATTACGGGATGTAAAGTATCAAGTGACTTAAGTTATGCTAAAGTTTACTTTACATCACTTAGTGATATGGATAAAAAAACACTTGAAAAAGAAGTAAATGAAGCATCTCCTTTTATTAGAGGTTTAGTCGCTGAAAAGTTAGATTTACGCCATACACCAGTATTAGAATTTATCTTTGATGAATCTATTGAATATGCAAATCGTATAGAAAATATCATTAAAGAAATTCATGAAGGAAAATAAAATGAATGGCTTACTTATTGTAAATAAACCAACTAGTTATACATCTAGAGATGTTGTAAATATTGTTGGAAAAGTGTTAAAAACAAAAAAAGTAGGGCATACAGGAACTCTTGATCCTCTAGCATCAGGAGTTCTTGTTGTATGTATAGGAAGATATACTAAATTAGTAGATACCTTAACTTCTTTAGATAAAGAATATATCGCCGAGGCTAAACTTGGCATAAAAACAGATACTTTAGATATTACAGGAACCATTTTAGAAGAAAAACCATTTAGTGTTACAAAAGAACTTATAATAAAAACTTTAAATTCTTTTATAGGCACGTATAAAATGGAAGTTCCAATGTATTCAGCAGTAAAAGTTAAAGGAAAAAAATTATATGAATATGCAAGACATAATATTGAAGTAACAAAACCCATTAAAGAAGTTGAAATAAAAGAATTAGAACTATTAGATTTTCATGACGATATAATTAAATTTAGGGCTAAAGTAGAAAAGGGCACCTATATTAGAAGTCTAATTGACGATTTGAGTAAAAGATTAAATACCATAGGAACCATGAATAATCTTATAAGAACTAGACAAGGTTCATTTAGATTAGAAGATGCTATTTCAATAGAAGATATCAAAAATAATAATTTTAAACTATTAAAAATAGAAGATGCTTTAGACATTAATGTATATAATTTAAATGATACTGAATATTTCAAAGTAAAGAATGGCAATCCCATAATTTTAAAAAGTAATGAAACAGAACTTTTACTAAAATATCAAAACGAAGAAATAGCTATATATAAAAAAGATAACATTGAATATAAAGTATCGGTTATGTTAAAAATAGATTAATAATTTGCAAAATATAAAAAAATATGGTATTATGTATACAGATGAAGGAAACTTCATACAATAAAAAAGAGAGACGTATAACTTTGTCGTGTTAAGCGCCTCACAAAATGAATGTCACTTAACTTTCTAAGATGCAATCTTAGTTGATGTTAAGTGTTTTTTATTTGTGTCTGTTTTTGGGAGTTGTATCTTTAAGCAAGTATATAATAATTGCGAAAATTACTAAGTAATCCATTTTTTCCTTTCAATCATACACATCACCTCCGATGCTTGGAGGCACTTAACAGTTATATATCTCTCTAACACCATTATATAACAAAATTTCCTAAAAGTAAAATTTAGAGAACCAATTTATCCCAGTGTTTATGCGGCCAAAACAACTTTTTAAAAATTTATTTTTAACATATAACAAAAATTTGCAAAATATAAAAAGGTATGGTAATATGTATATAGATGAAGTTATTTCATGCAACAAAATAGAAAGATATACAAACAATTTAGTTAAGCACCTTTTTTGTTCAAGAAAATTATCTAGACTTTTTGTCTTCTTTTAAAAGTATTAGTAAATATTCCAAAATATATATCTAAAAAGAATTTGATGTTGCTATATGAGATTACTTCATATAAAAGAGACGTATAACTTTTCCGTGTTAAACGTCCCTATGTTTCAAGTGAACGCTATAACTAATTAAGATTAACATCTTAGTTAGTTAGGCGCTTTTTTGTTTTCTATAATTATTACTTAAGATATTTAGGATTATCTATTTTACCTAAAAGATAATCAGCAGATATATTATATTTTTTACATATTTCATATAGAAATGGTGTAGCAACTAAATTTTTCCCAGTTTCATAACCAGCAATTACGGAACGAGCCACG
>CAYMVR010000091.1:0-4101 GCA_964393945.1 uncultured Muribaculaceae bacterium
ATAACGCATTAATAAAGTATAGCCTACTTCACTTGCTATGCGTTCTTCTTCTATAGAATGAGACATTCCTGTTTTTATTCCATGTTCAATACATGGAGAGTATGCAAGTATAATTGCAGGTCCATTATGTTCCATAGCTTCTTTCATGACTTTAATGCTATGCATCATATTGGCTCCTAGAGAAATACTTGCTACATAACAATTCGGATAAGACATTGCAATTCTAAATAAATCCTTTTTAGCAGTTTTCTTTCCAAAATCAGCGAATTCACATACTGCCCCCATTTTACTTGACTTACTTGATTGGCCTCCGGTATTAGAATATACTTCAGTATCTAAAACTAATATTTTAATATTTTCGTTTGTAGACAAAACATGGTCTAAACCACCAAAGCCAATATCATAAGCCCAACCATCTCCTCCTATGGCTAGTACAGTCCTTGCAGGAACATAATTTAATAAACTTTTTAAATTTACTGGTAAATCATAATTGCTTAATTGTTCTTTTACTTCAGATGTTATTTTATGATCATTCATATTATCTATATATTTATTAAATAACTCTTTTAATTCACTTGAAACATTATTCATATTCTCAAGCATTATCTTTTTAATAAGATTTCTTTTATTTTGATATGATTTATGCATACCTAAGGCAAATTCGGCATTATCTTCAAATAAAGAATTAGCCCATGGAATAGAATAAGGTGTTGATGGTGCAGAACCACCATAAATGCTTGAACAACCTGTCGCATTAGCAATTACTAGTTCATCACCATAGAGTCTTGTTATTAAATTAATATATGGTGTTTCGCCACAACCAGCACAAGCACCACTAAATTCAAAACGTGGTTTACATAAACTTACTCCGGGGATTGTAAATTTATTTGATATTTCAGGATTGATATAATTATTAAAGTCTTTATTTACACTTTCTTGTTTTTCAAGATTAACAGGACCAAATGCTAAGGCTTTTTGCCCATTTTTGCCAGGACACTCTTGAATACATAAGCCACACTCAGTACAATCAACGTCACTTACTTCTATTTCATAATTATATTCTTTATTAATTAAATATGGAATTCCTTTTGCACTATCTTTTTTTATAAAAGCACGAATAACTGAATGAGGACATACAAAACTACATTTACCACATTCTATACAATTTTCTGGAATCCAAACTGGTGCTAACTCGTTCATATGTCTTTTTTCAAATTTACTTAGGCCACTTCTAAATGTTCCATCTTTAAAACAGCTTACCTCACTTACCGTAAGGCAATCACCCTCACGTTTATTTATTTTATCAATAATGTTGCTAGAATTTGATATTTCATTATCAGAATTTGATTCAATTGCTACTTTAATAAGTCTTTCTTTGGCTTTTTTTATTGCATCTAAATTGCTATTTATAATATTATCACCTTTAGTCTTAAAAGATTTTCTAATATTATTCTCCAATACTTTGTCAGCATCTTTAATATTTAATTTATCTAATAATAATATTTCAATGATTTTACTTATTTTACCTTTTATGCCACATTCTTCTGATAAACCTAAAGCATCTATTGTAAAGACGGAAATATTTCTTTCTTTTAATATTTTTTTATCTCTTTCTAATAAAAAGTGATTTAACTCATCATTATTTTTTTTAGTGTTAATAATTAAAAAGCCATTTTCTTTAATATTGTCAAGCATATGAAACTTATGAAAATACTCAGCTTTTGTTACAACAACAATTTCAGGATTCGTAACATAAAATGGAGCATTTATTTTCTCATTACTTAATCTTAAATTACTAATAGTTACGCCACCACTTTTTTTAGAGTCATAAGAATAATAACCATTTACATAGTAATTTTCGCCACCTGCAATTTTTAAAATATCTTTAGATGCACTAACGCAACCATCAGAGCCATAACCGTATATTAAAAATTCTTTAGCATTTAAATCAATGGTATATTCTTCTTTAGGTAAACTACTATTAGTAACATCATCAACAATTCCAATAGTAAAATTGTTTTTTAAAGTACCCTCTAACATGGTAAAAATACTTTTTATATCACTAGGAGTTGTATTTTTACTTGATAAACCAAAACGTCCTCCAACAATTTTGATATCACTATCTTTCAAAGTGCTTACGATATCTAAATATAAAGGTTCACCTGCAGATCCAGCTTCTTTAGTTCTATCTAAAACTGCTATTCTTTTGACAGATGCGGGAAGAACTTTTAATAAGTATTCTTTGCTAAACGGACGATATAAATGAACAGTTATTAAACCTACTCTTTTACCATTTTGTAGTTCTTTATCAACAACTAATTTTATGGTATCTGTAACACTACCCATAGCAATAATTATATTTTCAGCATCTTCGGCACCATAATATTCGAAAGGCTCATAATTAGTTCCCATGATTTTATTTATCTCTTTCATATATTTCGCAACTATGTTTGGTAATTCTAAATACTCGGGATTCCTTGCTTCTTGAGTTTGAAAGAAAATATCCTCATTCATGGCCATTCCTTTTTGAAATCCACAATCAAGATTTAATGCCTTATTCTTAAATTCTTCAATTTTATCCCAAGGAATTACATTATTTAACTTCTTTATATCTAATTCATTAATACTACTTACTTCGTGGCTAGTTCTAAAACCATCAAAAAAATGTAAAAAAGGAAGACTAGAATCAATGGCTGATAAATGAGCAACTGCCGCTAAATCTTGGGCTTCTTGAACATTTGAAGATGCTAAGATGGCAAAACCGGTTGGACGTGTAGCATATATATCACTATGATCTCCAAATATTGAAAGAGCATTGGTAGCAATAGTTCTGGCTGCAACATGAATAACTCCTGGAAGCATTTCACCAGCTATTTTATACATATTAGGAAGCATTAATAAGAGTCCTTGACTTGCTGTGTAAGTAGAAGCTAAAGAACCAGATATTAAGGCGCCATGAAGAGCACCGGAAGCTCCTGCTTCACTTTGCATTTCTATTACTTCAACATGATTATCAAATAAATTATTTTTTTCTTTACTTAAATAATCTAAATTAGACGCCATAGGGCTTGATGGCGTTATAGGGTATATTGCTGCAATCTCACTAAAATAATAAGCAATGTCACTACATGCTTTATTACCATCACAAATTTTTAACATCTTCATCACCTTTCTTATTATAGCATGTTTTTTCTTAGTTTTTAAGGTTTATTTAAAAACTTGCCTGTTAGCAAGTCTTAATTTTATGATAAATAATCCATCTGGGTTACACTATAAACTTCTTTTACTTCATATTTTAATTTATTATTATCAATTTCATATATTCTTTCTTCAACAATGCCATAATCTGCTGCTTCTTTATATTCATCTAATGTTTTATACATACCATTAAACTTAAGGGCTAAATAATAAATTTTATTATCTTCTATTTTAACTATGTTTCTACAATATCCATCAATATCACAATACATAGACAAACCATCTGCTTTAGTTATTATATTAAAGTTTTGGTTTTTTATCTTAAAATAATCATAATTATCATTGATATTCTTACCGCCTAAAGTATAATAATCATCATTTATACTATCCTTACTAACAAGTTCTAATTCATCATTATATATGTAAATGCTAGGATTATATTCTTCTCCTGAGTATACTATTAGGTAACTCTTTTTGTCTGTACCTTTTATTACTTTAAAATTATTTTCATTAAATGATTCGCGAATATTCGATTCACTAAATAAACTTTTGTCTACAAAATATGTTTCATATAAAATAGTATCATTAAACTTACCAGTTAAATTTTTATTGGATGTTTCATCATATGTATAGGTTAATTTCATTATGTTTGTTTTTTCATTTAGTGTTATCTCTATTTCTTCCACTATGGCATCATTTATATTATAAATATTTTTGATTTCTATTTTATCTTCTATTTTATTTATTATATTATCTCCGGGATTTACAATTATAATTGTTATTATAGCTATTACTATTAAAACAATAATGGATATACCTAAAACTAATTTCTTATTCATTATACTCCTCTTTCTTTTAATATAATAATTATCTCAAAATTTGTTTTTTCTTGCAATCAATTTT
>CAYMVR010000092.1:0-4096 GCA_964393945.1 uncultured Muribaculaceae bacterium
GTAACTAAGTTAATAAGTGGTATAGCAGGAGATACAACAGAATTAGACTCTATTGTATCCGAAGTTAAAGGCCTAATCGGATATGAACCAAAAACACGTTCTGAATCTCAGATTTTACTTCCAGAGTCTATGTTGAAAAGAACTTCTAACAAAAAAACAGAATCTATTCCAACAAGAATAAAAAATTGGAGTGAAACTAGGATAAGAAACATTCGCGTTTTCTGGGAGAGCATTATGGATGTAGCTCTTGAAGAAGAAAATCGTCTAGGAAGTAATCCATATGTAACTAGAATAACTAAGATATTAGAGTTATTAAAAGAAAGAGCGGAACAATACTTTAATGAGTATAATGGTCAAGTTGATGTAATGCCTAATTTATACGAAAGGCCACAAAAAGCCAAATTACCTGAAATAGATGATAGTTTATTATTAAATGTTAGCGAATATGAAGCAACTCTTATTAAAGGTATCTTTAAAAGTGGTCAATTAATAGTTGCCTCTCAAGAAATCATTAAAAAGATTTCTGACTTTATCGAAGATAAAACTAGACAAAGTTACAAACCAGAGTATTACCGAATTGAACAATTAAGTATCAAAATAGCAGATTGCAAACATACTATAGAGCAAGCAGAGGCTTATCCAAAAGGATATTCTGAGATTATTATTAATCAAAATAGATCAGATATAGCAAAATATGAAGAACAAATTGCTGATATCCAAAAATATATTGCAGATCATGCTCAAGAAACATGCAGTCATGAATATGCTCGAATTCGCGATTTACAATATTACATTACATGTTTAAATGAACAAATAGCTCGTACACAAGTAAAATTATATGAAAGCGCAAAAAATAATAATGATTCAAGTCGTGCCGAAGAATATCGCGATTCTGTAATGGGTTCATTTGGTATTGATTTAAGTAACTATTTTGATCTTTCTAATGCTGATACCGATATTCAAGAGTTATCACAATTAGAAGATGACAAGTTAATAAGTCATATTAAATTTGTAATTGACAGTTTAAGAATACTTTCAGAAGATACTAAAAAAGTCGAAGACATTAAACGAATTAGTCGTGATATGAATTCTTTAAATCATAGAATTTCCAGTTTAAATTTATCTAGAACGAGAGTATATCCTGGAACTCGTCAAATACAAATAAGAATATAATAAAAATATGGTACTAAAAAGTATCATATTTTTTAATTTTATTGTTTTAAATTAAATATGTATTTAATAAAAAAAGCCTATATGATATAATTAAAACAAGGAGATAAGTAATGGCAAGTTTTTATGAAGAGTATTTACATACAATAAGTAATATTCCAACATTTCTAAATAAATATTTAACAGTTCCTAGTTTAACCAGATTAAAGCATATTGGTTATTTTTGTGGCATGGACTATGCTTCTAAAGATATATATAATTTTAAAGAAAATATTTCTCGCTTTGACCATTCTCTAACAGTAGCCTTATTAACATGGCGATTTACCAAAAATAAAAAAGAAACAATCGCTGCTTTATTTCATGATATAGCAACTCCATGTTTTTCTCATGTAATTGATTACATGAATAAAGATTACAATACCCAAGAAAGTACTGAGGAATATACAGAAGAGATAATAAAGCAAGATAAAACATTATTAAGTTATTTAAATGAAGATAACATTAATATAAAAGAAATAAGTAATTTTAAAAATTATTCTATTATTGATAATAAAAGGCCTAAACTATGTGCTGATAGATTAGATGGTATTATCCTAACTGGCTATGCGTGGGCCAAAAATTTAAATACCAAAGATATGCATTTAATTATAAATGACTTAGAAGTCTTTACCAATGAAGATAATGAAAAAGAATTAGGATTTAAAACTTTAGAAGTAGCAAATAAAGTCATAAAAATAAATAAAGGAATAGACGAACTTGTTCACTCTAAAGAAGACTTTTATATGATGGAACTCTTATCAAAAATTACTAAGCAAGCCATAGACAACAAAATTATTACATACAATGATTTATTTTGCACTAAAGAAAAAGAACTATTGGATAAGATAAAATCCAGTAACCAAAAAGAATTAAAAGAACTTTTACGTAAATTTGAAACTATTAAAGGGGAAGATATTCCCGATTTAACATTAGCGAATGTTAAAGTTAGAAATATTAATCCCTTAGTAAATGGCAAAAGATTAATTGAAAGGATATAATAAAATGAAAAGATTAGAAACAACCCTTTGTTTATTAAGAAAAGAAGATGAGATATTACTTGCTATGAAAAAAAGAGGCTTTGGAGAAGGCAAATATAATGGTGTGGGAGGAAAAATTGAAAAGAATGAGACACCAGATGAAGCTATGATTAGAGAAACTAAAGAAGAAATTAATGTTACTCCTATGAAATACGATAAAGTTGGTTTAATAGAATTTGAAGAATACTATAAAGGTGAAAAGCAAATAGTAGTTTTTCATTTATATTTAGTATCTGAATGGCTTGGAACTCCAACAGAAAGTGATGAAATGAAACCAAAATGGTTTAAAATAGACAGTATTCCTTATGACAAAATGTTTCCAGACGACTATTATTGGTTACCATTAATATTAGATAATAAAAAAGTAAAAGCTTTCTTTAATTTTGATGAAAACTGGAACCTATTAGAGAAAAATATAATTATTTTAGATAAAGAAAATGAAAATTTATTATACACTTAAATAGTAGATTTTAATTGTAAATTTTAAATTATAAAGATATAATATTATTTAGACAAAATAGTGTAATTAATGTTAAAATAATATTATTTTTTTAATGAATAAATTGAAGGAGGACATATGAAACAAGTATTATTTGCAACTAAAAACGTAAGTAAAGTAAATAGATTTAAAGATGATTTAGAAAAAAGTGGAATTAAAGTTATAACTCTAAATGACATAAATATTAATCTAGAGGTAGACGAAACAGGAACTTCTGCTATTGAAAATGCTTTAATTAAAGCGAGAGCATATTATGAAAAAACTGGTATTACGACTATTGCAACTGACGATAATTTAACCTTCGAAAATGTTCCTGATAATTTTCAACCAGGTACCTATGTAAGAAGAGTAAATGGCAAAGTATTAACGGATGAAGAAATGATTGATCATTATATAAATCTAGTACGAGAATTTGGTACGAATGGTAAATTAACGGCTAGATGGCTTTATGGTATGGCTCTCATTAAAAATGGTAAAGAGTATACCTATACTTGGTCTAATAATGATTTTTATTTAGTTGATAAACCATCTTCTAAAATAAAACCAGGATATCCTTTAGATTCCATCTCTATAGATAGGAGACTTAATAAGTATTTTACAGATTTAAGTAGGGAAGATAAACTTTCTCTTGAAGAAAATGAAAATCATGTAGTACAATTTATAATAGATAATATATAAAATTTAAATTATTAAGAAAATAGATTAAGGTTGTGAAATAGTGAAAGAAAGTATAAAACAAATTATTAATAAATATCTAAATAAATTCCCAGACGAAAAAGATAGACTACTTTTGCTATCAAGTTTTCTTAATAAATTTAATAACGAAGAAATAATTGATTGGAACAATAAAGATGGCCACATCACCGTCGGAGCATTTATATATCAAAAAAATGAGAATAAATTTTTAGTCTTATATCACAAAGATTTAAAAATGTATTTATATCCTGGAGGTCATATAGAAAAAAGTGATAAAACCCTATTAGATGCCGCTAAAAGGGAATTAAAAGAAGAAACAGGCCTAGGGAATTTAAATGCTTTATTAATAAATAATGAAATACTACCATTTGATATTGATATCCATATAATTCCTAATAATGATAGGATAAATATGCCAAGCCACTATCATTTTGATTTTAGGTTTTTATTCTTTGCAGAAGATATAACAGATATAGATTTTGATAAAGAAGAATTTAAGAATTATAAATGGCTCTCATTAAATGAATTAAATAAAGATGAAAATTATAGCAAGGTAATTAATAAATTAAAACAATTATTGTAAAAATTACCTTAATATAAAATCTCAGTGTTGCTGTAAGAAAATCATCAAATTTTGATCTTGTATCAGCAAAAA
>CAYMVR010000093.1:0-4075 GCA_964393945.1 uncultured Muribaculaceae bacterium
ATTCTTCCATTTCTAATATTAATTCTTTCAAAATACATTCTCCTTATTTATATTCGTACCATAAACCTGCACTTTTTAGTTCGTTTACTTTATTTATATGCTCAGAATTGGTTTTTGTAAAGTATGTTTTCTTATTTTTATCTGCGACAAAGAAATAATAATCGTGTTTCTCGGGATTTATAGAAGCTTCTAGGGAAGCCATACTTGGACTACAAATTGGGCCAATTGGTAATTTACCACGATTACATAAACCTCTAGTGTTATAACCATTATTGCAATCATTTATTTCACTCATTTTTAAATCTGTGGAGAAATCTTTTCTAGCGGCGTAATAAGTAGTAACATCACTTCCAAGGGAGTCTCCTATCTTCAAACGATTATAAAATACACCCGCAACGCCACGACGATCATCACTATTAGCACCTTCTAATTCAACAATACTTGCCATAGTAACAATATCTTGAACACTTTTACCAGATGAGGTAATCTCTTCTTCGAATGGCTTTAATTTACTTCCAAGAGTATCAAGCATTACTTTTACAATGTCTTTAACACTACTGTTTTTATAAAATTCATAAGTACTTGGGAATAAATATCCTTCTAGAGGATAATAAACTCCATCTTTCAAAATATCATCTGTTAAAAACCAATACTCACTTATTAATTTTTGTAAGTATTCTTTATCACTTAATAATTTTAAAACTTCTTCTTCGCTTAAATTAGTTGCTTCACCAATTTGGCGAGCATAAGATGTTAATCTTCTCCCTTCGATAAAAGTTAAATTAAAGGTGTTTTTTTCAGTAATTATCTTACCATCATTTATCTTTTTTAATAAATCTTTAGCTCCCATATTAGTATTTAATTCGTATTTGCCTGCTTGTAAATTTAAATCATTATGTAAAATCATATATATATATAATGAAAATTTACTTTTTACTAGACCAGCATCTTTAAGGGAGTCTACTATATCCATTTTACCAGCACCACTTGGCACAACAAATTCAACTGGTTTACTAGACTTAGATACTGGAGTTAAACCCCAAAAATAAATTCCTATAGTTATAGATATAACTACTATAATTAAGGATATTAATATTATTAACTTCTTCTTCATTTTGGCCTCTTTATTCTTCGGAAGTTTTCTCTTCAATTTGCGATAAAATACTTTCAATTAAATTCCATTCGCGGTCAGTTTTTATATCTTCTAACATTAAGCGTTCACCATCTTTTTGATATGTAGCTGCATATGTGATAATACTTCCTTCTTTATCTTTATTATTATCGGTAAAAACAATATAACTTTTTTCAGTTTCCTCTGAATCAAAAGTAAAAAGAATCTCATATTCTACTATCTTTCCATCTTTATCTGTTACGGTAAAATAGCGTTCTTGTTCTTTATTCATTTTTATTTTCCTCTCTACGTATAAACGTGTCTAAAATGATTTGCGCCGCCACCCCATCAATTACTTTTTTCCTTTTTTCTCGACTTAAATCAGCATTTAATAAAATATTTTCAGCCTCTGTTGTACTTAATCTCTCATCAATTAAAATAATTGGTATATCAATTTCTTTTTCTAACATCTCTTTAAAATTTAAACTTCTTTCGCTAGCAAAGCCACAAGAATTATCCATATTTTTGGGTAATCCTAGAGCAATTTTAGAAACTTGATATTCATTAATTATCTTTACTACTTTTTTTATAGCAGTTTCGTAATCCTCTTTATTAAAACGAATTGTAGTTAAGACTCTAGAAATTGTCCCTGTTTTATCAGTTATGGCAACTCCTAAAGTTTTTGTTCCTAAATCGAGACCTAAATATCTCATAATATATACTCTCCTCTCAAGCACGAGTACACACAATATTTTAGCAAATTTTTATTAAAATTACAAGAGTGCCTATAAATCAAAGAAAAAGCCTCAAGTTATTTGAAGCTTATTTTACTTTACAACTTCCTTGCCAAGTCTTAACAGTATTTCCTTTATCATCTATTTTGTAATTATAACATATTGAACCACTTTCATTGCATATGGCTTTTTTACAATGAGCATCTTCTTTTTTAGTTGATGTTAAAATTAATAAGATAATTAAAACTGCAAAACATATGGCCATAACAATTAATTCGTATGGTTTCATTGGAGTTTTAAGAATTGAAACGTCTTTTTTTGATTCCTCTTTTTTAGTTTCTTGTTTTTCAGGAATTATCTTTTCTTCTTTCTCCTCTTTTGTTTCTACATTTTCAATTGGTTTTGGTGTTTCTTTTTTTACTACTGGCGTTTTAACTTCTTCTTTTTTAATTTCTTTTTTTGCTGGTTCTTTTACTGTATTTGATTTAACACTTGCTGAAGCTGCAGTACTCTTTTTAGGAGAAGCACTTTTAGTTGGTGCAGGTTTACTTGCAGTTTTAGTTGCTGCGGTAGTTGATGTTTTTGGTTTAGCACTTGTACTTTTAGTTGTGCTTGCTTTTTTAGTTGATGCACTTACTTTTGCACTTGTGGTTTTTTTGGCAGATGAACTAGTTTTAGTTGCAGTAGCTTTTTTAGAACTAGGAGTTGCTGTTACTTTAGAGTTATTTTTTGGAGTCGCAGTTGTTGGTTTCTTTTTAGCGCCAGTAGTTGTAGTTTTTTTCGTTGTTGTAGGTTTCTTAGCAGTTGATGTAGTTGTTCCTTTCTTTTTATTTGAATTTGTTTTCTTAGTCTCTTCTTTTTCCATTTTATATTACCTCTTTAATATTGTATCATATAATTCCATTTTGGAAAAGGTGTTATATTTTATATTTTTTAAAATGTATTTATCTTAATTAATGATATGTGCTGTAATAATTGTATAAGTATATGAATTAATAGTTATTTTGATATTATCTATTTCGCAATACCAATTTTTACCCTTCTTATAGATGTGACATTCTTTATCTTGAATTTTATTCTTACAATATTCAACAACATCATTTGTATCTAATTTAAGATTCTTTTTAATTCTTTCAATTCCTAATTTTGTAGTATGTATTTTATTTATATTCGATAATAACTCTTCTTTATTCATTCCAATTACCTCTAACTTTTATTATTGTATTATAAAATCAATAAATCTTTTCCTTTTAAAGACTAAAATACCAGTTTCATCCTTGTGATATTTTTTATATATACTATGGTTTACTTTAAATTTTTTTGTTTCCCCTTTTATTTCAAAAATTAAATAGTAATTATCATGTACTACATTATCGGCGTTTATAGATGAAACTTTTTTCTTTTCTTTCAAAGTTCCTTCTATTTTTTCTTCTGGAGCATTCTCATTTAAATACCAGTTGCCAATCGTTATTCCAATAAATATTACGAAAATTATTATAATTATTATCATAAATATTCTCCTATTTTAGAAATGTATCTTATTTTTTAAACGAACAATTATTATTTTCCCATAAAGTGTAAAAGTCCTCCGCTGTTGACCATTCGAGATTGTATTTTTCGTATAAATGACAGTCGGATATATCTTCAATTGCTAAAGCAGAAAGATAAGCATTTACTCCTGATAATTTTCCACTTTTATACATACTTTCTAATACATAAATTGCATTATCTCCTAAATTCACAATATTATTATAGTATTCATTTTTCGTGTAATCTAAAGGATTTGATGATGTTAAATCTGTTACTTCGGCAATTTTATCTAAGTTTGTTATGATTTCTTTTTCTATTTGTTCTTCATTTGTATAATTAAAATTGGCTTTTTTAGAACAACCACATAAACATAAAATACAACACGTACTTATAAATAATAGTTTTTTCATAATTAACTCTTTTCTATAGATATTATATCACAAAAAAAGCAAATCATATAGATTTTGCTTTATAAAATTTATTTTAGTATTGATAATAAGAAATTGGATAATTCTTGTTCTGTTATATTAGACGACTCAATATCAAAGTTATAACCGTTAAATTTAAACTCTGTAAAATAAATGTTTTCATATTTATAGATTTTTAGTTCTGTATTATTTATTATTGTTGTTTTACTTCCTTCTTCACTAAAATGATAATCTCTTACAGGTTTATGATCTTTAGAATATTTAACATTAAT
>CAYMVR010000094.1:0-3908 GCA_964393945.1 uncultured Muribaculaceae bacterium
TAACATCTGCGAAAGGTGGAGTGGGTAAAACTACTACGGTTTTAAATTTGGCAGGAATTTTAGAAATACTTCAAAAAAAAGTTTTGATTATTGATTTTGATCTTACAGGTGGAGGAATTAGTGCAGCCCTTAATTTAGATAGCCATAAAAGTGTTTATCATTTTGTTGATGATTATAATAATAATCGTTATCAGGATTTTAGTAATTATGTGGTTTCATATGATGAGTATATTGATGTTCTTTCTAGTCCTAAAGATCCACGTCAAGCTGGTAAAATTGATCCAAAATATGTAGAGATTATTTTACAAAAATGTGTTTTTAAATATGATGTTATTTTGATTGATACTAGTCATAATTTAAATGATTTTAATATTTTAACAATGGATTTAGTCGATAAGTTATTATTCTTAGTAACTAATGATCCATTAGACTTAAAGAATATGCGTAGTTTAATTGCAATACTTGATAGTGTTGAGTATGCTAATTATAAAGTTATCTTAAATGAAAGTATTAGTCCTTTTAAAAAATATTTTAGTTTATATGATATTAAAAATATTATTAAGGCTAATATTGATTATGTAATATCATCTAACTTTTTTATTAAAAATATTGATACATTTGTTATGAATGGAAAAATAATTACTTTAGATAATAAAGCATCATCTGTATTTTCTAAAGATTTTACAACATTTATGCAGATAATAACAGATATGTATCAGGAGGAGGATAAGGCATGAGACAGACTTTAAGAGATGCGTTTGATATTCAAGTTAAACAAAAAAGCCAAGATATTTTAAGTGATTATGAAATATTTCCAGATAAGAAACTGCTTGATAAATTAAGGACGGAAATAGTTGAAGCTTTAATAGATAATGAAATGCCTAATGATATTACTTTAACGGAATGGATAAATAATGAAATAGATAAAACGATTGAAGGTTATGATTTATCTAATTTGGAGCGAAGTCATTTATTTAATTTAATTGATAATGAAATAAATGGTTATGGACCTATATCAGAATTATTAGAAGATGATAATATAACTGAAATAATGGTTAATTCTCCTAATGAAATCTATATTGAAATTGATGGAGTTATTACGAAAGATGAAAGTGTATCTTTTATTAATGATGAACATATAGTAAGAACAGTTCAAAGACTTATTCAACCTTTAGGCAGAACTATTGATGCAAGTAATCCAATGGTGGATTCAAGATTACTGGATGGATCTAGAATTAATGCGGTTATTCCTCCTTTATCTACTAAAGGACCAGTTGTTACGATTCGTAAATTTAAAGAGTCAATGTCTAATATTGATGAACTTATTAGAATTGGTTCACTTACACCATACATGGCTAGATTTTTAGATGCAGGAGTAAGAGCAAAATGCAATATGATTGTATGTGGAGGAACTGGTTCTGGTAAAACAACTTTACTTAATATTTTAAGTGGATTTATAAAAGATAATGAACGTATAATTACTATTGAAGATGCAGCAGAATTAAATTTAAATCAAAGCCATGTGATTTCACTTGAAACAAGAACAATGAATTATGATGCAGGTGGGGAAATAACTATAAGAGATCTCGTTATTAATTCTCTTAGAATGAGGCCTGATAGAATTATTGTAGGTGAAGTTCGTGGTAAAGAAGCATTTGATATGTTACAAGCGATGAATACTGGACATGATGGTTCTCTTACTACTCTTCATGCGAATGGACCAATTGATGCTTTAAATAGACTCGAAACAATGGTTTTAATGAGTGGAATAGATATTCCTATTAAGGCTGTTAGAGAATATATTGTGAGTGCGATTGATTTAATCGTTAATATTGAAAGAATGAGTGATGGTAGAAGAAAAGTTACTAGTATTAGTGAACTTGATGGAATAGTTGATGGAGAAATTAAATTAAAAGAGATATTCTCATTTAATCAAAAAGGTCTAACAGATAATGGAGAAGTTGATGGAGAATTTATTTTATATGATGGTGATTTTAAGGTACGTAAGAAAATGAAAGCAAGAGGGGTTACAGATATTGATGATATTTGGGATAAACCTAAAAAAGTTAGAAAGAGTGTAAAGAAGGATGTAGTACCTCAAGAACAAGAAGAAAAAAAAGATAAAGAAGTAATTTACTATAATGGTAAGTATGAAGGGTATTTACCTAAAAAGAAAGAAGAATAGGTGGTTGTAATGGACGGAGTAAGAATTGTTAAATTGATTATTTTATTAATATTCTTGGCAGTAATTTATTATTTACTTCGTCTTTATCGTGCCACAAGAATGGAAAAAAGAATTGCTCCTTTTGCAATTCAAAATAAAAAAAGCACAGAGAAATCTTTATTTGATAACCTTAACTCTATATTATGGATCATAATAAAGAAAATGTCATATTGGTTTCATAAATCCCATTTTTTAACGAAATATGGTGAAAAATATAATAAGTATATCGTATATGAAGAAAGAGATATTAAAGATGGAATAGATTATGTTTCTATTAAATTTTTAATGGCTTTTTCGGTACTTGTTTTATCCTTATTATCTTTGGTTTTTCAAAAAGTTGAAATTGATTTTATGATTTTATTAATTATATTTTTGATAGCATTTTATTTTTTAGATATTTTTCTTAAAATTAGTTATGAACTTAAAAGAAAAAGGATTGAAGATGATTTACTTAAAGCTATTATAATTATGAATAATGCTTTTAATAGTGGTAGAAATATAATGCAAGCGATTGAAATAGTAAAAGATGAACTTGATGGTCCTATTCAAGATGAGTTCAAAAAAATATATTTAGATATTACATATGGTCTTAGTTTAGATGTTGTTTTTAATAGATTTTATGAAAGAGTAAAATTAGAAGATGCAAAATATATTACAACCTCTCTTACTTTACTTAATAAAACGGGTGGAGATATAGTTAAGGTTTTTTCAATTATTGAAAAGTCTATTTTTGATAAAAAGAACTTGAAAAATGAACTTCATAGTTTAACTGCTTCTAGTAGATTTGTATTTAAAATGTTAGTTTTTCTTCCTTTTATTTTTGTAACTTTAATATTTATTTTAAATCCAACTTATTTTATGCCATTTTTTACAGAACCTTTAGGTATTATTATTTTGATTTTTATTGTTTTATTATATATTTTGTATATCCTTGTTATACGAAGAGTACTTGAGGTGGAAATATGAAAAATAAGTTAGTAACAAAAATTTATAGAAAAAAAACAGTAGAGAAAGTAGAAGATAAAATTAAATTATTAGGAATTAATTCAAAAATTGATGGAGCTTTTTTTCTTAATCTTAGATTACTTCTTACTTTGTTTGTTTTCGTAGTAATTTTGTTTTTTTGTAAACTTGGATATCTTATGGCTCCTATAGTAGCAATAATATTCTATATATTATTTGAATATTTTGTTCTTGATTATCCAGCTATAAAAAGAGGAAAAAAATTAGAGAAAGAGGCTTTGTTCTTTTTTGAAGTTTTGGCATTAACATTAGAGGGCGGAAGAACTCTTAAGCATGCTTTATCTTTAGCAGCACAAAATGTCGATTCGGAAATTTCTAGTGAATTTAAAAAAACTTTAGCAGAAGTACGCCTTGGAAAGACTTTAAAAGAAGGCTTAGAGGATATGAAAAAAAGAATTCCTAGTGATACAATTAATAATGTAATATTAAATATGATTGAGTCTGATACTTTTGGAAATAGTATTGTTAGTTCGATGTATAATCAAATTGATTATTTAAGAGAAAAACAAATGCTTAATGTTAAAGCTGAGATTGCTAAGTTACCAACTAAAGTTAGTGTTATTAGTGTTCTATTTTTTATTCCGATAATGCTTCTTATAATACTCGCTCCAGTAATTATTCAATATATTACAAAATAAATACAGTTTTTACTGTATTTTTT
>CAYMVR010000095.1:0-3907 GCA_964393945.1 uncultured Muribaculaceae bacterium
TATGTTACAGTTTATGGACACTTACATCAAAATGTTTTAGTTAGAGTTGGTCAAACAGTTTCTAGGGGACAGCGAATTGGTTCAATGGGTAATAGTGGTTCATCAACTGGTGTTCATTTACACTTTGAAGTTAAAGTAAATAATGTTAATATTGATCCTCTCCGTTTGTATCGATGATGAGGACCTGTGTTTTAGCAAGTGGTTCGGGGGGTAATTCCACTTTAATTCAAACTGATAAATATAACATTTTAATTGATATTGGCAAAAATAGAAAATATATTGTTGATAAATTGGGAGAATTAGGAGTGGATCCAGCAAATATCCAGTATATTTTTATTAGTCATTTACATGATGATCATATTTCGGCTTTGAAAACTTTTATTAAAAAGTATGAACCTACAATTGTTATATCACAAGCTATGTTTCAAGAATTAGAACTTATTCATGATTATCCTCATATTCTTATTTATGAGGATGAAGTTGTGTTAGATAATTTGCATGTTGTGTGTATGCATTCAAGTCATGATGCGACTGACTCAAGAAACTTTTTGTTTGAAAGCGAAGGACATTCTGTTGTTTATGTTACAGATACTGGTTATGTAAATTATAAAAATTTTCGATATTTAGAAAATAAGGAAATATATCTTTTTGAAGCTAATCATGATATTGAAAAATTACAAAAAGGCCCATATCCTGATTGGCTTAAAAAAAGAGTTTTATCAGATTATGGTCATTTATCGAATAATGCTTCTAGTATTTATTTATCTAAGTTAATTGGACCAAAAACAAAAAAGATATATTTGATGCATTTATCAGAAAAGAATAATACAGAAGAACTAGCTTTAAAAGAAATTGCTAATATTTTTAAAACATATCATATTGAGTTTAATGATATTCATTGTGCTAGACAAGATGAGATAAGTGAAGTGATGGAAGTATGATTAAAATAATATGTTTAGGAAAATTAAAAGAAAATTATCTTAGTTTAATGGTAGAAGATTATTTAAAAAGAATAAGCAAATATCATAAAATATTATTAATTGAACTTAAAGATGAAGAAAAGTTAGATAATGAGGCCAAAAATATTCTGAAAAATATAGATACACGTGATTTTGTTGTTACTTTAGAAATTGAAGGAAAAAGTTTATCTAGTATAGAATTTTCTGATTTTTTAGATAATACTTTTATGAATAATGGAACTATTACTTTTGTAATTGGTTCTTCTAATGGTTTACATAAAAGTGTTAAAGAAAGAAGTAATTTTGCTTTATCTTTTGGAAATTTGACGTACCCACATGGATTATTTAGAGGAATGCTTTTGGAACAAATATATCGTGCATTTAAGATAAGTAATCATGAGACATATCATAAATAGAAAGCAGGTAAATAAATGATAGGAAATGATTGGGATGAAAAATTAAAAGTTATATGGAATAGTGAAGGATTTAAAAAGTTCTATAAAATAGTTGAGGATGAATATCAAAATAAAACGATATTTCCACCTAAAGATCATATTTTTGAAGCTTTAAAATTAACTAGTTATAAGGATACTAAGGTAGTTATTGTAGGGCAAGATCCTTATCATGGTGAGGGGGAAGCTCATGGACTTTCTTTTTCAGTACAAAAGGGTGTAAAGGTACCACCTTCACTTCAAAATATATATAAAGAATTATATGATGATCTTGGAATACCTCCAAGAAATGATGGAGATTTAACTAATTGGGCTAAAAGTGGAGTTTTGCTTCTTAATGCAGTACTTACTGTGGTAAAAGATACTCCCGCATCACATCGAAAACTTGGTTGGGAAAGACTAACTGATTATATAATAAAAACATTAAATGAAAAAGAAGAACCTGTTGTATTTATTTTATGGGGTAATTTTGCTAAAGAAAAAGCAAGTTTAATTACAAATCCTAAACATTTGATTTTAACTAGTCCTCATCCTAGCCCTTTTGCAGCACGTTATGGATTTTTTGGCTCAAAGCCATTTAGTAAAACAAATGATTTTTTAAGAAAAAATGGGTTAAAAGAAATTAATTGGGATTTAAATGAAAAATAGACGACTTATATTTTAAAGTCGTCTATTATTTCGTCTTCCATATCTTTACCATCAAAGAATAGTTTGATTTTAAATTTATGAATTTTAGCTATAAGATTAGTTGGAAATTTTCTTATTATAGCATTTTCTAAACTAGTATTTTTATTATAATAATTTTTGGTAGCAGTAAGTCTTTCATCTAGTCTACGGATACTCTCAATTTCTTTATTTAATTCTTCATCATTTTCTAATCCTAGGTCATCTCGCATTTTTAAGATTAAAGTTAATCCTTCATTTAATTTGCGATCCATATCAAAGTTAGAAATGTTCATGTCTTTTAATTTTTCATATTCTTTAAAGTAATTTTTATCAGACTTCATATTTTTTTTAAGACTATTACTAATTCTTATTAAAGTATCATATTTTATTCTTAAGTTTTCATCAATAATAGCTTCTGCTTCCATTATTTTGGTTTTTAAATCATTTAGTTTATTGAAAGCACTTATATAATAAATGCCACCTAAACTTAAAATGATAATAATTATTAAAAATATACTTAATAGTAACATATGAATCACCTACAATAAAAGTATAACAATAATTTGTTATTTTTTAAAGTAGTAAATATAAATATTCTAGAATTTCTATACTAGGAGTGATATAATAATAAACTAATTGGAGTTGGTATTATGTCTAAGATATACCCTGAAATATATGCGGCACCTTTAATGAATTTAGGTTATAAAAAAATAGATGACAGAATTTCCTATAAGCCTTTTGAAGAAACTTATATTATGTTTAGAATTGTTCAACATGAAAGAAAATTTAAAAAAGATTGCAAAGTATCCTAATGATATAATAGTTTATCCTGGACATGGTAGGTCTACTATCTTGGGAGAAGAGAAAAAGCTTTTTAATTGTTATTTTGATAACTTTGTGATATAATACGTTCCTAAAAAAGGGGGAATTGTTGTGATAGATATAAAAAAGCCACCTATTATTATTGCACCCAATAGAAGTATGGAAGATATTAAAGCACTTATTGGTGATAAAAAAATAAAAGATGAGTATAAAAGTGATATTTTTAACTTTTTATGTGTTATAAAAAGTAAAATGCCACATTTTGATACTAATGTATTTTTGAATAATTTAGATAAGTTAACTATTAAGAAAATTAGTATTTTTGATAGATATAATAGATGTGGTTTATATGATATAAAAACTAGAGAAGTTTTTATGCACCCTAGACATTATAAAGAAGCAATAAATCATGAGCTTTTTCATTCTGCTAGTTCAATGCCTTATAATGGATTATTTTATTGTGGTTTTTCTCAAAGTACGAAATTTAATGGTGTAGGAGGGGCTTTAACAGAAGGCTATACAGATGTTTTAGCACAACGTTATTTTTATTATTATAGTGAAATTACTTATCATATAGAAGCTTTTTTTGCTAAATTTATAGAACATATTATAGGTAGAATGACTATGGAAACTCTTTATTCTAAAATGGATTTGTTTGGTTTTGTTGAAGAACTTAAACGTTATAATACAGAAGATGAAATTTTTAAATTTTTTAGAAATATTGGAAAAGTTAATTCAAGTGTTTTATGCTATAAAAACAGAAGAGTAGTTGTAGAGTGTGCATCATTTATTGCTACGTGTTATCAAAATAAGCAACTTTTAAGATTAGAATCTGGGGAAATTACTTTAGAACATTATCAAAGTAATATAAAACATTTCTTAAAAAGTTTATATTCTAATATCTCTTTTCCGGATTATAAATTATTTAAAAATGGGGAAAATAAAGAAATGATGAAATTAGAATTAAAGCGTGTTTTAAATTAAAAAAACGTCTTAGAACGTTTTTTC
>CAYMVR010000096.1:0-3892 GCA_964393945.1 uncultured Muribaculaceae bacterium
TATATATTAAATATACAATAATATTGAATATTTTTCAAGATAAATGTGAATATAAGATGCAATATATACAACAAAAATTTGCAGATTATAATAATATATGTTATAATGCATATAGATAAAAGAAATTTCATACAATAAAAAAGGAACATTCGGTTTTGCTACACTGAATATCTACCTCAAAAATTTTGGGAGACATTTGAATTAGTCTACACTAAATCAAGTGTCATTTTTTTATTGATAAAATCATTATTGAAATTATTAATAAAATGATTATTATTACCAAAAAAGAGATTAACAAATCTTTTTTCTTCATAATATCAAACCTCCTCTCATTTAAGAGACTTGGTAGACACTCAGTAACCTAATATTCCTAAGTTAAAATTATCATACAATTTACTAATAGTCAAATAATATAAAAAGCGCTAAAAACGCGCTTGTGAATTATATAATTTATAATAATCTTTTTTATTTTTCATTAACTCTTTATGAGTACCTTCTTCAAAATTCTTATGTTCTTTAATAAGAACAATTTTATCACAATTCTTAATAGTAGATATTCTATGCGCAACCATTATTGTAGTTCTATCCTTAGTAACAAGTTTTATAGCTTTTTCTATTTTCTTTTCTGTTACCATATCTATATTACTAGTTGCTTCATCCAAAATTAATATTTTAGGATTTTGGATCATTATTCTTGCAATACAAAGAAGTTGTTTTTCACCACTTGATAAATTAGAACCATTATTAAGTAAAATAGTATCATACCCTTTTTCTAGTTTAAGTATCATGTCATGAATATCAAGCATTTTACAAATTTTTTCAACTTCTTTTTTTGATATTTTTTTATCTAATACTAAATTATCATAAACACTTCTTGCAAATAAGAAATTATCCTGAAGCATCATACTAATTTGGCCACGAAGTGAATCAAGTTTTATATCTCGAATATCTACTCCATCAATTAATATTTCGCCATCAGTTACATCATAAAATCTTGATATAAGACTTAAAATAGTTGATTTACCGCATCCTGTTTCTCCAACTAAACCAATTTTTTCACCCGCATTTATTGTTAAATTAAGATGTTCAAGAACTGGTTTTTTAGGGTCATAAGAAAAACTTACATCTTTAAACTCTATATTACCTTTTATATCTAAATCTATTGCTCCATCTCTATTTTCTATTACAAGTGGTTCATCTAATAATTCAAATATTCTTTCAAGGTAAGTAGAAGCATCCATTAAATCACTATAACTGCTAGTTAAATATTCTAAAGGATTCCAAAATCTTGAAGAATAAGAATCAACCGCTATAATAACACCAATTGGCACTGCTGGATAAAAATATCTTAAGCCAAAATAATAAATTAAAGCCATACCTATAAGATTAAAAATACCTGTTAAAGACCAATTTAAATGACTAACATAAAATATCTTTTTTTGACTATCTAATCTTTGTCTTTCTAAATGCTTTAATATTTCTTCATTCTTTTCTTCTCTATTAAAAGATTGTGTAATTCTAATACCATTAATACTTTCTGATACATAAGCATTAACATTTGATGTTTTATCATTTACAACATGTTGAAGTTTTCTTCTAAGAGGTGCTAAATATACAAAAAATACAATTAAAATAAGAGATAAAACAACACTAATGAGTGATAAAGGAACATTGGAAGTAAACATAAATATTAAGACAAAAATTAAATTAATAATATCTAAAATACCTTCAACTATAACATAGCAAAATATTATTGCAACGTCATCTGGATAACTAGTAGCTCTAGTATATATTTTACCATGACTTTTAGTATCAAAATATGTATTAGGTAAATATTGTAATTTAGTAAAAATAGCAACTTTCATATCATAAGCAACTTTATCTAAAACCACAATCATTTTGTCTCTTTGTGTTTTTGTTAAAACTATAGATGCCAAAACAAGTGCAAACATAATAAAAGTGAGTAAAATAATTTGCATAAAATTTTTATTTACAAAAGAAACATCTATTGCGTAAGACATAATCTTTGGAATAGCAAGGAGTAACATATTTCCTAGTATTCCAATCAAAAAAGTAATTAATAATTCTTTTTTATATGGCTTCACAAAATCAAGCATTCGCGCCATGTTTTTCCAAGAGAACTTTGTTTTTTCTTCATCTTGGCTATAATTGTTAACCATTTAGATATCTCCTTTCTGCATTTTATATAAATCATAATAATAACCTTTTTTCTTTAAAAGTTCTTTATGATTACCCGATTCAATAATTTTACCTTTATCAAGTACAAATATTTGATCAGCCTTCATAACACTAACGATTTTACTAGCAATAATAATTTTTGTTGATTTATATTTTAAATTTAAGATACTTTCATTAATCTTTTCTTCTGTTTCAATATCTAGGGCACTAGTTATATCATCTAAAAGTAAAATATCTGGTCTTACAGCGAGTGCTCGAGCAAGAGATAATCTTTGTTTCTCTCCTCCTGATAAACCTACTCCTTTTTCTCCAATTACTGTATCTATTTTTTCTGGTAGTCTATCAATATAATCACAACAAGCAATATTCGCATATCTTTTAGCCATTACTTTACTAAGATCTCCTGCTCCATATGTTATATTGTTATAAATTGTATCACTAAATAAGAATGCTTGTTGGGTAACATAACCAACTTTTTGTCTAATTTGTTTCATGTCATAATCTAGATAATTTTTGCCATCAATTAATACTTCTCCACTCTCAGGCACAACAAATCCTAAAAGTAGATTAACAATTGATGATTTACCACTACCAGTTTTTCCAATAAATGCTACTGTTTCATAAGGTTTAATTTTAAAATTCAAATTTTCAAGTAAAACTTTATCATCAAAAACTATTCTTACATTTTTAAATTCAATAGGCACAAGTAAACTTTTAATATTATCATTACCATTAAGTAATATTTTAGGTTTAGCATCCATTATTTTTTTAACTCGTGTTTTTGCAATACTAAATCTTTGGATACTATTTAATAGTCCACTAAGTCTTGTAAATGGTGCTCTAAGATTATAAAGATAAGAATTAAAAATAATTAATTCTCCCATTGAAATCCTATCATGAATAAAAAGATATCCCCCAATAATTAAAAATAAAACACTTGTAAAATAACTTAAAAAATCTACTTTAGCATAAAAACTATTTTCTTTAAAAGAAGTAGATAAATCTTTCTTTATATAACGTTTATATATTTTTTTCATATTTTTAATTTCACTACGTTCTAAAGAAAATGTTTTAACAACTCTATTAGCTTCGATATTATCACTTACATAATCATTCGCATCTGATATATAATTTCTTAAAACTTCATAATCTTTCTTTATATTACGATAAAATAAATAAGACACAATACCCACTATAATTCCAGGAGTTAAAAGAATAAGAGTAAAAGGAACATTAATAGTGAGCAAATATACAAATGAACAAATAAAAGTAAGAACAATCGCTCCAATAGTTTTAATATTATATTGTAAATGCTTTCTAATATTCCACATATCTGATGTAAAATTAGTCATTAACTCGCCTTTATTGTTATGTTCAAAAAAATCATGGTCTAACATATTTAAATTATGATAACAAGTTTTTTTAATATCACTAACCATTTCATTACAAGTTATTTCTAACTTAATAACTGAAAAATAAGAACCCATTACTTTAACTATAACAAAAATAATTATACCTAGTATTGTAATAAAAAAATAATCATAATTTTGATATTTTGTAATTCTATCTACTATAAAACCAATAAGTATTGGAATAACAAACCCAATACTATCAAAGAATATTAAAAAAATATTTGATAAAAAATAAGTTAATTTATATTTTTTATTATGATTTAGTATCCACTTCATATCAT
>CAYMVR010000097.1:0-3877 GCA_964393945.1 uncultured Muribaculaceae bacterium
ATCCCAATATTTTAGAAGTATATGATGTTTGTGAAGATAATGGTGAATATTACATTGTAATTGAATATATTGAGGGTAAACACTTAAAAAATCTTCTTAAAAAAAGAGGAAAACTAACCTTAAGTGAGGCAGTCGATATTATGCTTCAGATTACTGATGGTATGAGTGTTGCCCATGATTCTTATATTATTCATAGGGATATAAAACCTCAAAATATCATGATATTGGAAAATGGTTTAGTTAAAATAACAGACTTTGGTATTGCTATGGCCATGAATGCTACCCAGTTAACGCAAACTAATTCTGTTATGGGAAGTGTTCATTATTTACCACCCGAACAAGCCAGTGGTCAAGGATCAACCTTGCAAAGTGATATATACTCTATGGGGATTGTTATGTATGAACTTTTAACTGGTGAGTTACCATTTAAGGGTGATAATGCAGTGGAAATTGCTCTAAAGCATTTAAAAGAGCCTATTCCTGACATTAGAGAAAAATTACCCAATGTCCCTAATAGTATTGTAAATATTATTAAAAGAGCAACCGCCAAGAATCCTAAGAATCGTTATAATGATGCTCGTGTTATGCATGAAGATTTAAAAACATGTTTAGACGATTCAAGGGCTTTAGAGCCAATTATTAGTTTTAAATATAGTGAAACTGATAATGATGACACTAAGATCATGAAGATGGTAAAAAATAATAAACAAGAAGCTCCAGTTAGTCCTAAAGAGAAAAATGAAGAAGTAATTTCTAGAAAGATAACAGGTGAAGATTTGAAAAAGCAAAATAAATTATTAATTATATTAGCCTTTATATTTACAGGTCTTATTGTAGGTATCACATCAGTTGTAGTTCTAATACCAATTATAACTAATGGACACCAAGCATCAATTCCAGATGTATCTGGTATGTCTGTATCCGACGCTGTAAAAAAACTTCAAAACGAAGGATTCACAGTATCAGATAATCAAGAAGAAATATCATCTACCGAAATTGATGAAGGTCGCGTAGTAAAAACTAATCCACCTGCTAATACTAAAAGAAAAGGTGGAACAGAAGTAACAATATATGTTTCTATTGGTGATACTAAAGTAACAATTGAAGATTATACAGGTAAAAGTTATTTAGAAATCAAAGGTAAACTAGAAGCCTTAAAAGTCAATGTTATTGTTGAGAAAAAAGATGTTGATCCTGCAAATGTAGACGATTATGAAGATGGTAAAATAATGGATCAATCTGTTGCTGCTGGTGAAAGATTATCAGAGGGTGATACTATAACATTATATATACCAAACGTTATAAGTAAATATCCTAACTTTACTGATGGAACATTTACAATAACTGATGTTCAAGATTTCGCTGATACTTATGAACTTGAACTTGAAATTGATTATGTACCAACTAGTGAACATGAAGCTGGAACTATTTTCTATCAATCAAGACCAGAAGGATATCAAATAGTAGCGGGTCAAAAATTTAGAATTAGAGTTGCTCAAGCCGAAGAAGATCCATCTACTGGTGGTGAAGGCGACGATTTTTGTGAAGGGGATTTATGTTAAAAGGACGCATAATAAAAAATATTAGTAATAAATATAGTGTTTTAGTTAACAATTTAGTTTATGAATGCATTCCAAGGGGTAAGTTCCGTAATGAGGGGCTTACTCCTCTTGTTGGTGATATAGTAGAATTTGATGAAGAAAATTGTTATTTGTTAAGTATTTTAGAACGAAAAAATGAACTTTTAAGACCAAGTATTAGTAATATTGATATAGCTCTTATCGTAACCAGTCTAAAAAAACCAGATTTATCTCTAAATCTTTTAGATAAAGAAATAACCAGTATTATTTTATCACGAGTTGAACCTGTAATTTGCTTTACTAAAATTGATTTAGTAAATAATGAGGAATATGAAGATTTAATTAAATTAATGAATTATTATGAAAGTATTGGTATAAAGGTTTTTAGAAATGATGATTTAGAACCTCTAATAAAATATTTAGAAGGAAAATACATTGTTTTAACTGGTCAAACAGGAGCAGGTAAATCTAGTCTTATTAATTTAATAGATTCAACCAAAACTTTAGAAGTTGGTGAAATAAGTATAGCTCTTGGAAGAGGAAAACATACCACAAGACATACTGAATTTCATCAAATTAGTAACTTCTATATCGCGGATACTCCCGGATTTTCTTCACTTGATTTAAGTTCATACACTAAAGAAGAAATACAGGGTACTTTCCCAGAATTTAATCAGTTTAATTGTATGTATCGTGATTGTATGCATATAAAAGAAGACAATTGTGAAGTGAAAAAAGAGTTAGAAGAAGGGCATATTTTAAAAAGTAGATACGAAAATTATCGTAGTATGATAAGGATGTGAGAATATGTTATTATCAGTATCTTATTTATCAAGTTATTATAGTAAAGCCAAAACTATTTCTATGATTGAAGAAACAAGCGCCGATTATATCCATGTTGACTTAATGGATGGGGGCTTTGTTCCTACTAAAAATTTTACGATTGAAGAAACATTAGAATTATTAAAAAATCATCAAAAACCATTAGATATTCATTTAATGACTTTTGATCCAATAATATATATAGATGATTTAAGCGCTTTAAAACCAGTTTATATAACTTTTCAATTAGAAGCAACTAAAGACATTGTAAAAACAATAGAAGTAATAAAAAGAAATAATATTAAGGTTGGTCTTGCTATTAAGCCAGGAACAGATATTTTGGAATTAATGCCATATTTAACTTTGATAGACCAAGTGTTAATAATGAGTGTTGAGCCTGGAATGGGTGGACAAAGTTTTATTTACCAAACAGTTGATAAATTAAAAGAATTAAAAAAAATCAGAGAAGAAAATAACTTAAACTTTAAGATTTCTATGGATGGTGGTATAAACGAGGACACTATTAAGTTAGTTTCCGATTTAGATATAGTTGTAAGTGGTTCATTTATTTGTAAATCAAATAATTATGAGGCTAGTATCACCAAACTAAAAAATAGTATAAAGGAGAATATATAATGCCTGCCAAAAATGTTGTAGAGTACTATGTTTTATGTAATAAATTAAAAGATACCATCCGTAAAGGTTGGTTAGATTGGCATATTAAACGTGATCGCGTAGGAAGTGTTGCTGAACATATCTATGGTGTAGAGATGCTTGCTCTTGCTATGTATTCAGAGTATAAATATGATATTGATATTTCGAAAGTCATAATGATGATTGCTATTCATGAATTAGAAGAAATAAAATTAGGAGATATTTCTAATGGCAAAAAAGCATCAGTTAGTGAGCGCCATAACTTTGTTCTCGAAGTTTTAAAAGATTTAAACAAAAAAGATGAATTAATGAATTTAATTATTGAGTTTGATGAACGTAAAACAAAAGAAGCAATTTTTGCTTATTATTGTGATAAACTAGAAGCCGATTTACAATGCAAGATTTATGATGAAGAAAAGTTAGTTGATTTAAACGACCCTAATTGTTATGTTGATCCATGGTTAGAAAAATACTATGGTAAAAATATGAGTTGGAGCGAAATGTGGATGACTAATGATTTAGAGCATTATAAATATGATGAAAATTTTAAAGAAGTTTCCCGATATGCCATGGAACATGATATTAAAGAATAAAGCACTAAGGTGCTTTTTTAAGTATTTAATTCCATGTTAATTATTGGAAAAAAATTGAATTAATGTTATAATAACACTCGGAGTAGTAAAAATGAAAAGAAATGAAGTAAATAGAGACGAATTAAGTCCAATGATGAAGCAATACATGGAGATTAAAGATGAGTATAGTGAAGAGTTATTGTTTTATCGTTTAGGTGATTTTTATGAGTTATTTTTTGAAGATGGCAT
>CAYMVR010000098.1:0-3877 GCA_964393945.1 uncultured Muribaculaceae bacterium
TTTGACCAACTCTAACTAAAACATTTTGATGTAAGTGTCCATAAACTGTAACATAACCATTACCATGATTAATTCGAATTTGGTTACCCAAAGAACCACCACATGTATCTCCATATCCATTACCACGACTAGGACATCCGTTAAATACATACTCTACAACACCATCACCAGCAGAGTAAATAGCAGAGCCAAAATTACCTGCTCCCGAAATATCAATTCCTTGATGCATACGACCCCAACGCCATCCACGATAACTAGTTATAACATATCCTCTATTTGTTGGCCAAGCCCAAGAACCACTAGTATCAACTGGTATTTCAATTGGATTAGTTCCACCACCAGAATAATACTTTTTAGTTCCATATGCCACAACTTGATTCTGCACTGGTTTTATAACTGCTACTAAAGTTGGTTCAGCACCTTGTTCACGTTCTCCATTTTCAACTACATACTCTTCTTGATAACGATTAATACCATTAACTCCTGGCGTCTTTACTTCGCTCCAACCTACATATCTTGTCTCATCAGGTTCTCTTTCTTTCTCAAAAAATTCTACTTGATTATATATTTCTTTTAAAGTATATATAAATGTAAGTTGAGGTTCAATTAAGGTAACGTTTACTTTCTCTCCAACTTTTAAAACTGTGTTTTGTGATTTATACTGCGTATTAGCAATTAAAAATTCTTCGGGATTAAGCTCATTATCATTAGAAATAGATTCAATTGTATCTCCAAGTTTTATTGTATAATTCTTAGTATTAGGATTACTTCCAAAAAGCAAGAAATGTACTAAATCTGCTTCATCAGTATAAATTTTATCTTTAACACTAATATAACTTTCTTTAATTGTAATCTTTTCTTTAAATCTCATATCTTCAATAATACGACCAGTTTCTACAATCTCTTCTTGTGTATTATTAATATACTTATCATACTCTTCTTGATTTAAGAATGCTCTAACAAATCTTTTTGCTGCATTATAAAAAATTTCTTTATCAAGTACATAAACGCTAAAAGTTTCTTCTTCACCTCTAATTGTAACTTGGTAACCTAAAATAGCAAAATCATCTTGTGTTTCAATCTTATCATATACACTTTTAACATCATCCAATCTATCATTATAAGTATTTGCTTCTACAATTTTTAAATTTGTAGGAGGATAAACTGTATCTACATTATATTTTTCTTTTATACTAGTTTGACTATCATTGATTAATGCATATAACTCTTTTTGGTTATCAATGACCCCTATTTTATTTCCATTTAAATAAACCTGATAATAAGTATTAATGCGATGACTAAACCTTTTTGTAGAACATGACAAAAAGAGTACACCTATAATGAAAAATGTAATTAAACTAGTAATAACTATATTTTTTTTCATAAATCATCACCTCAATTAAATTGTTCTGTATCAGTATTTAGGAAGTTTTTAAAATTACTCATATTAAGTTCAAATAATAAACGATATAGACCAGTCGAACCTTTACGATGTTTAGCAATAATAACATCAATTGGTACAATCGTTTCTTTCTTTTCTGTCTTTGCTTCATAATAATCTTTACGATTTAAAAACAATACTAAATCCGCATCTTGCTCGAGTGAACCAGACTCTCTTAAGTCTACTAAAGCAGGCTCTTTATTTTCCCTTTTATCAACACTACGAGATAACTGGGCAAGAGCAATAACAGGTACATCAAGTTCTAAAGCCATAGTTTTTAAACTACGAGATATTTCACTTACTTCTACTTGACGAGATTCTATTCTATTTGAGCCAGTTGTAACAAGCTGCAAGTAATCAATAACAACAAGTCCAAGGCCTTTTGGCATGCTAGCAAGTCTTCGACATTTTGCCTTTATTTCTGGTGCTGTAATACTAGCATTATCTTCAATAAAAATGTTAGTTTCTCCAAGCTTACTCATAGCTTCATTGTATCTTTTCCAATCGTTATGTTCCATTTTACCAGTACTAAGTTTATAAGAATCGATTCCTCCAACACTGGCAATCATTCTATTAACGAGCATTTCAGCCGACATTTCCAAGTTAAAAATAGCAATTGCTTTATCTGTTGAGAAAGCCGCATTAGTTGCTATATTAAGCGCAAAAGCTGTTTTACCCATACCAGGACGAGCCGCTAAAATAATAAGTTCTCCGCCATGTAAACCAGCAGTTGCTTTATCTAAATCATAAAATCCTGTTCTAATACCTGTAATATCACTTTTATTTTTAGCAAGTTCTTCTAACCTTTCTTGCGCTCTTCTAAGAACTTCATGAATAGGTACAAATTCACTAGTTTGACGAACTCTAACAACATTTAAAATATTACGTTCAGCTTCATCTAAAAGTCCATTAATATTTTCATCCTGATAGGCATTTGTAACAATATCTGTTGCTGTATTTATTAAGTTTCTTCTAACTGCATGATCTTTTAAAATTTTAATATAATAATCTAAATTAGCAGCAGTTACAACTGAATCTATAACTTCCATTAAATATGGAATACCACCAATTTCATTCAAAGCTTTTTTCTTATCAAGTTCTGCTTTAATAGTTGTAATATCAATAGGTGTATTTTCTTTATATAAAGATACTATAGCATTAAAAATCCTTCTGTTTTTATCGCTATAAAACATATCTTCTGTTACTTCATCATTTATTTTTTCTAATGCATCTTTATTTAAAAAAGCAACACCTAAAACACTCATTTCTGCTTCTATATCATTAGGTAAAGCCCTATTTGCCATTATTTCACCTACTTACTTAAGTTAACTTTTATTTTAAATGATACTTTTTTATGCATTATAATATCTACATCAGTTATACCTAAAACATCTAAATCTGTATCTAACTTAATGCATTTTTTATCAATATTATAGCCCATTTTCTTAAGTTCATCTTGAATTTGTTTAGTCGAAATCTTACCAAATACTTTATCTTGAGCACCGGTTTTAACTTTAAAAGTAATAATCTTATTTTCTAGTTTTTCTTTTATCTTAAGATACTCTTGGATTCTTTTCTCTTCTTCCTCTGCTCTTTTATCAAGTTCTCTAGTTAAGATTTCATTACTTCTTTTAGAATATGGAACAGCAAGTTTATTTTTAATTAAATAATTATTCGCATAACCATCACTTACTTCTATAATTTCATCTTTCTTTCCAACTTTTCGGACATCTTCTAGCATAATTACTTTCATAAACAATTCCTCCTACATAAGTCTTTTATATTATACCATACAAGAAAGAATAATACCATAATTGTATTATTCCAAATCTATTTTTTTACAGCAATAAGTTTACCATTTTCTTTTTCTATTTCTTTTAAACTCTTCTTAGGAGTAGGTAAATCTTCTGGCATTGTTCCTCCAAGAATCTTAATAGTATCTCTTATTGCTTTTCCAACTCTATAATGCGTATCTGTAGCCATATCTTCGCTTTTTTCTTTTTGCTTTTCAAGTAAAGCTTCTGTTTGTGTTATTCTAAATACATTAGCACCAAGTTCCGCACTTCCCATATTATCCAAAATATCTTCTCGATATCTTAAATTCTTTCTTTTAGCAATATCATTTGCAGTTTCTCCATTATATAATCCCTTATAACCTGCATTAGTAAATCTATCAAAATTCTTAACACCCTTTTCACTCGCAATCTTATAAAGTATTTTATTACCATCTTTAGTTTGTTTTCTTCTATATAGCCTTTTTTCATCTTCAGTTAACATACTATATTCTTTTTCAGTTAACTCTTGTTTTCTAGTTTGAATTGCAAAATAAGTTTGACCTAAAGCAACTGCCTTAAACTTTGGATTTGCATTTTGAACAATTAAATAGCAAGCATACCTACTCAGCTTATAATCTATAATACTCTTTGCAGAAACCCC
>CAYMVR010000099.1:0-3829 GCA_964393945.1 uncultured Muribaculaceae bacterium
CACCCTGATCTATTAAATAAGCAATTCTTGTTGTTAAAACCTTAGTCTTACCAGAACCAGCCCCCGCTATAACGAGACATGGTCCATCAACATGCGTAACTGCTTCTTTTTGTTGTTCATTTAAACTATCTAACATTTTTACCACCTATAATCATTTTATCATTAAAACACCACAAAAGTCCATTTAAAAAGTGTAACATTTCGTTACACTAATAACTAAATTCTTGTTATTAAATTATTAAACTCATTCCAACCTATCTTACCATCTTTTTGTAATCTTCCCACTACAATACCAGTTGAAATATTATTATGATTAGCAAAGTCTTTTATTATATCTTCATTATATACATAATTACTTTGAATAAATTTATTATATATATTATCAGGAATTAAAATATTTCTAGCAAATTCATTAGCTTCTAACTCAATATCACTTTCCTCATCATTTTCTAAATCCACAAAAACTTCCTTTTTACTATGTTTAATTAAATGTCCAATTTCATGAAATAAAGTAAACCACAAGATATCATCTTTTTTACCTCTATCACTAATCATTATAATTGCCTTATCGCTAGTTATTTTATAAGCAACGCCATTTACATATGTATTAGGTAAATGCGCCTCAAACACTAAAGCAACTCCACACTCTTTCAAAAGTTCTTTAACACTCTCATACTGACTTAAAAAAGGCTCATTAGCAAGTTTTCTAATTTTTTCAACATTTTCTTTTAATTTTGAAACATTAAAAGCCGGATATTCTTCTTTATTAGATTGAATTTCTCCATATCTTAACCAACAATATAATGCATTATAAGAAAAATGTTCATTATTACTTTTTCTAAATGCTAACTTTCTTTTTAATTCTGTATCAAATCCTAAAGAAGCCACTGAAAAAAACTTTCTTAAATTAATTACTTTCTCCAGCGAATCTTTAGTCTTATCAATAAAAACCCAATTACGTTTTGCCATTTCAGCATATGGTATATCATTTAAAAATTTTTCATCATCTTCTAAAGATTCAATATCTTTTTTTCTTTCTAAGGCTTCTTGATAACCACTTTCTAAATTATTCCAAAAACTTGCAGGAAGACCAAATACATACTCAAGTTTTAAAGCAGTAGAACTAGTTATAGGGGCTTTCCCCTTAATAATTTCATTTATTGTTTTTTTATTTATTCCCGTCTTACTAGCAAGATCAAGTTGTGTCATAGAATTAGACTCCAATAATTCTAAAATTGTCTCCCCTGGTGCTATTACATATTCATTTAATTTACGCATAATGTTTAGACACCTCCAATATCTTTATATTTTTTATTTCTTTTAAATCATCTATTAATATATTATTCTCATTACTTATAAAAATTAACCTATATTGATTAGTAATATTTATAGCATACTCTCCACTTCTATCTCCAATTAACTTATGCCTTCTAAAAGGAGGGGTAATTGGTACATCAAAGAGGGTATCAAAAGCCTTTAATTCTTTTATTCTTTGTGGCAATCTTTTTGCAACATCACTACCATATACTTTAACCAACTCTTTATTATATTCTGGATTTTCACAAATATTCTGCAATTTCTTATTTTTATACGTTAACTCCATTTACTACTCCTTTCACTTTAATTAACGTAATTGGTTAATTAAATTATAACATAACAATTCCAAAAGTCAAAATTTAATTAACTTAATAAGTAAATCAAAATAAAAAAGACGTTACATCAATAACATCTTTTATAATAAAATTCCCTTAACTATTGCACAATATATGGATTATTTTGTGTGCCATCTGATTCTTCATTAAAAGTGACGTCAGAACGTATATTTATAACAGGCCGCACACCAAGGTAAGTCTCACCAACGTACGTCCATGCGAGGTCACCATTCGTTTGCACACAGAACACAATAGCATCACTGCTGTTCCACTGATCCGGAGACATCGTCCAATAATTTTGGCCGTTATATAGATAGTATGATGTATTTCTTGTTGTTCCGCTCGCTCCTGCATATGCTACTTCATCTGCTGTTATCATTCCCACACTTAGTTCATATACATCTCCTACTGGACATGATAGCGTTGGAGTTTTTGTTCCCTCGAACAATCTTGGATATGCAGCATAGAGCTGTGTTGAACCTGTTGCTCTCCATACTTCGTTATTATGCGTATCCCTATCATTGCAAAACTTTCCTGCTACCACCTTTGTCTTTCCTGTTGCTGATATATTACTACTATACCAATTCTCCAATGCTGTCTTAATTGGTGCTGCTGTTCCGCTTGTTTGTGGATTTGTATCTGACGGTCTTTGGATGCTACTTGATGCATATGTCCATCCTACATATTTACTGTTCCTAGAACTTGAATTATATGCAGTTCCACTTAGCACTACACTGCTTGAATTTGAGCCATTTCCTAAACATGTTGTTCCTGAGGGTGTTCCGTTATAGATTAGACGTATAGAACCATCACCATTAATACGTACAATTCTCCAACATTTATTATCAAATATTACATGATTTGTTGTAGCCGCTCCTCTCCAATAATATGATTTTGCTGCCTCTCCATACATAAAATCATTTGTTTCAAATATTCCATTATTATTCTCCGTTTCTATTCCAATTGCGACTTGAGTAAAATCTGGAATATCAGTTTTTACATTTTTAGCATTTAGCTTTAGTAATGTACTTCTAGCAGGGTTTTTATCAAAATATATATAACACTTTGTCCCTTTAAAACTAAAATTATTAATTCCCATCTTTCCAGTATATGTATTATAATTAAATTCTATTCCTTCTATTTTTTCACCATTTACTTCGCAATAACTTTTTTCTGTATTCAAAACTTTATATTGTGGTATCTGATCCACACTATCATATTTACCAGGTTTATCTTCTTTTTCTACATATACTGCCATGATATTTAAATCTGATGTATCTGGTTCTGCAAATTCTACTTTAACTTCTCCTTGGATTGTTTTGTTTTGATTATGATTTTGATCTTTATTTGTTTCTTTAAACTCAATCTCTATTGTATAATTATAATCTGTTTCTGTTGTAACTTTTTTTGTTTCTCTTGCAAGTTCTATTTCACCAGTTACTCCATTTGTTAAATATCCTCTTGTTATTTCTTTTCCATTTCCATCTTTTAAGATATAAATTAACTCTTCTTCGGCTTTTATGCAATCATTTGTAACTGAATTATAATTACTATCACTACATACTTCGAATGTATTACTAGTTATATTTAAGTATATTCTATAGGTTACTTCTTGTACTGCTTTAGTAGGTGTTACAGTTACTTTAAATCCTTTACTGGTACTATGTCCAGGATTTAACCCACTTGTTGCTAACTTTCCTGTCCCAGCATCATACTTAACTCTTATTAAATCTGATGTAGCAAGTTTCGTACTTCCACCATTTCCAAGGATATTTACTCCTACTACAAAGTATGCAAAAGTAAGTCCTATACCGAGTACAAGTATTGATACTATTAACATTAACTTTTTATTCTTATCTTTCATAACCTTCACCTTTTCCATTCTAATACTTTTGAGATATTATTTCATTACGTTCGACAAAACTAGTCAAAACTTCCTAAAATATATATCACAGTTTTTGCATTGCTCTATGTTATATATAAAATATACAATATTATTGAGTATATTTCAAGAATTTTTATGTTATTTTATGAACTTTTTTGCTTTTTAAAAAAATTTTAATGACAAAGTATATCATAAAATCTTATTTCTTTTTCTAAGTATTTACTAGAATCAATAAACTCTATTTTAGATTCTTGTTCTTTTAAATTTATAAAATTAATAACTCTTTTTAATT
>CAYMVR010000100.1:0-3823 GCA_964393945.1 uncultured Muribaculaceae bacterium
GTTAAGGCTAAAGCTTCATCTAAGGTTATTTCTTCAGCTATAATTTCATTATAATTATCAGTTTTATTATGATTTACGGTTATACTATAGTACTTGCCATTTACATAATAAACTTCTGTATCATTTGGTGTATTTTCAACTGATATAATAGACTTGTAAAAGTTACTATTTGCATCACCAATATTAGCATTTATTATTTCTATAACGTCCTTATATTTTGTATTTGTCTTTAAATTAGCAATTTTATCCTTTAAATCATTAATCATATCAGTTGCCGTAGTGTGAGGTATTTTAATATTTTCTTCAACTGGTGTTGGATCGGATACTTTATTCACTTCAATAATATTATAACTAGAATTTGGTTTTACAACTATCTCATATGTATCGCTTCCAACAAGAATAGTTTCAGTATATTCACTACAGCTAGATGTACAAGTGACCGCTTTATATAAAGCACTTGTTGTATCATTGATTTCGTTATTTAATAAAGTTTCTAGTTCTGAATTATTATATTTTTTAATTCCTTCTTTGAATACTGTTCTCATGGCATTTTGACTTGGATAATGAGTAATTCTAAATTCATTACTGCTTGAAAGATAATTATAAGCATAGTCTAGAATTTTATAATCAAGTTTTAAATATGGATATTGATCATTTGCACTTCCTAATTCATAACTTATTCCTAAAATAGTTTTTAAATTATCTACAGAATATATGCCCCCATTATTTGCTTCAATATTACTTTTTATATATTCATAAACAAGTTCAGCATTTGTATAAGTATTTCCATTTATTGTAACAGAAGTTGTTTTATCAGGATAAATATAATTTTCTAGTGTTTTTTGGATGGCTAGAGATATATTATTACTATTTGTAGATGATAAATATAAGAATTTGTTAGAATTTATTACATTATCAAAATTCTTATAAAAGTTATAGTTCTTTACATAACCAGTTAAGTTTTCATCTAATTCAAAACTATAACCTATAATGTTATTACCAGTTTCATCATTCATTATATATCTTGCAATACCTAACAATGGAGAAAAGTCATCACTTAATAACATTGTTCTAGCATTGTCTCTTGTTATACCAGTATCATTTGAGTCTAGTGTTCCATAATCATTTATATAATCTTCAAAGTAGTATAAAGGAACTCCATAAGTTGTGGCAAAATCATTTATTTTGAAGTGATAATCTCTGATAATTGCTAGGAAGGCATCATATACTTGAACATCCGTTAAATCCACTCCATTATCATCTTTAAAGTAGATAGTTTTATTAGGATCTGCTGGACGATATAATCCATCATATTCTAGATAATCTTGATCATATATTGCACTTTGATATAAAAATTTAGTTTCTTTTCCAACAGCTTCGTAAACTTTAATTAAGACATTTATATCTTCTTTTTGGCTGATATTTTTTCTAACGTCGCAAGAAATATCAATGCTTCCAGTTTCAGGAACAGATGCAGACGTTGAATTAAAACTAATGTTATATATTTTGTCTTTACCAGTATTTTCTGCAGTTATGTCAAGGTTGTCTGATTTGGAATTTGGCACAACTTTACAAGTTACAGTTTCACTATTAGATAGTGAAGAAAAACCTTCAATTATATAATGTTCATTTTCATTTTTATATTTTTGATCTCTAGTTAAGGTAAGTGTTATATGAATTGTATCAATATCTGAGGCACTTTTATTTAAAGCAACGCCTAATTCGTAATCAGATATAGTTTTATTAAAATTAGAATTGAAAACTAAGGAATTATCGTTATCTTTTTTGAAAAAAGAATTAGTCGCTGGATAAATAGCAAAAATTATGGCAAAAAGAACAGCGACAGTATATATGGCTGTTTTTTTAGTTCTTTTATCTAATTTTTTTATCTTTTTTAAGATAGTATTAATTTTATCTTTCATACCAAAACCTCCCTAGTTTTTATTTGTCCTGAATGGCTGAGTAGCCCACTTTTATTACTTCAACTTTTTCTTTTACAGCTTCAGAATATTTTTTTTCATCATATAAATATCTAACAATTACTTCATAAGTCTTAGTGTCATTTGCACTTGATTGAACAACATTAATTTTGTCTGATATAGTTATTGTATTTGAAGTAATCTCCCCTGTTTCATTATTAGTGATTGTTCCTAGTGTTATTTCTTTTGTTTGAGTACTTGTTTCTTTATTATATAAATCGTTACCTTCTTTATCTTTTAAACTTATTATTTCAAAATCTTTAGGAACATAAACAGTAGTTGCGATTACTGTATTTACTTCAACATTTGGTTTTACATTAAATTTATAAGATAGGTCTTTAGTTGGACGATATTTTAAATCATCATTAGCAAGACATGATATGTGTTCTTCAACAGTTGCACATGTGTAATTCTCTTTTGTTTCATTATCAATAACTACATTGAATCTAGTGATTCGAGCACGATCAGTGCCGCCAAGACTAGAGATATATTTAGAATAGGTTACTACAGTTGTAAGCATAAGTATTGCTGCAACATACATGCATAACCATTTTTTAAAATTCTTTTTAAATCTCTTACTCTGTAGTAATCCTTTCATAAAATTTCACTCTTTTCTATCTATTTTGTTTTCTTTTTGCTAGTATTATTTTTTTCTTTAACCTCTCTTTTTTCTTTTTCTTCTAAAAATTTCTTAAATTCTAGTTCATCACTATCTAATATTGGATTGCCATCTTTATCAGTACTTAAAAGGATGCAGGCAAGTAAGCCAATTATAAATATCATAACCATGGTAAAAGGATTTTTAAATGATGCTAATAATACGCCAATACCCGTTAGTTTAGTAACATATTTACCAACTACATTAGTAAGTGATGAAGCAGCATCTTTTGTGTTGTTGTTATCTCCCTTTGTAACCATAGTACCATTATCTAAATCAATAGATAAAATTCTATGGGTTACAAATGATCCTTCTTTATCATAAAATGTTATAATATCTTTATCCTTATAGTATCTAGCCTTAGTATCAATGATAATCATATCGCCTTTATGAATTGTAGGTTCCATTGAACCAGATACAACCTCAAGCATGGCATAACCATTAATGGTTGCTAGGTCATGACCTAGAACTTTAATGCAAATAAAGTTGTATACATTAAATACTAAGATAATAACTAATAAAGTACTTAAAATACCAAATATAATTTTCTTTATCTTTTCCATATTATCCCTCTTTTATTCTAATCTTTAGGACAAACTACTTTATCCTCAATTTCTAGTTTTAATCCGACTTTTAATGTGTATAAATCATTTATAGTCTTACTATCATTTTTACCTTGTTCATAAGCGTAATTACCAATGGCTGTATCAATTTTATCCATGGTACCGCCTGATTCATAATCGTCATAATCTATCCACTGCCAATGAATAGTAATGGCTAGACCATCTTCTTCTTTGGTATTAGCAGGGACAACTAATGAGTTCTTGTCAGATACATCAAAGACATCAGTATGAATAAATCTTCTGTCTTTATCTTTATTGGTATCCGTTTGTTTAGTTACTCCAGCATGATTATGAAGAATTTGATACTTATAATCAGGGCGAATATAATTTCCATATAAATAATCGCCTACGTAATTTTCTTCAATACGATTCCCTGTTTTGATGATATAGCCCATATTTAAGCAGCCATCATTTTTTCCATCTGAATTAATATCAACACATATTGTTTCTTCTTCAAGTGTCATTTCAACAACTTTTATTTGGCCTGATGTAGCATTACCAAGATGCATTGTATATGATCCTTTAGCTCCAGGATATATTACTTTATCTTCATTATATTTATC
>CAYMVR010000101.1:0-3765 GCA_964393945.1 uncultured Muribaculaceae bacterium
CTTCTTTTTCATCAGGTAAACCATGAATACCATTACCACTTTGATTTACTTCTAAGTTTTCCATAGAAGAATCATAATGTGCACTTTGTTGTTTACATACATGATCAATTATTCTGTTAATCTCAGCATCATCAATAAAACATCCTTGGATACGAGTAGGAACGTTTTCACCCATTGGAAGATAAAGCATATCACCTTTACCAAGTAATTTTTCAGCACCACTAGAATCTAGTATAGTTCTAGAATCTATATTTGATGCTACTGCAAATGCAATACGAGATGGAATATTAGCTTTAACTACACCAGTAATTACATCTGTTGAAGGTCTTTGTGTTGCAACGATTAAATGAATACCAGCAGCTCTTGCCATTTGTGTAATACGCATAATAGAGTCTTCAACTTCTTTAGAAGCAACGAGCATCAAGTCTGCTAACTCATCAATGATAGCAACTATATATGTCATTCTTGGAATTTTACTATCACTATTTTTGTTTTCTTTATCTACAAGTTCATTGTATCCGGCTATATTTTTAACATTCTTTTCACTAAATAAATCATAACGTCGCTCCATTTCGGAAACTAACTTTTGTAAAGCAACACTAGCTTTTTTAGGATCACTTACAACTGGACATAATAGATGAGGAATACCATTATAATTAGATAATTCAACTTTTTTAGGATCCACAAGCATAAGTTTTACTTCATCAGGTTTATAACGCATTAAGATAGAACAAATAATAGTATTAGTACAAACTGATTTACCAGAACCAGTAGAACCTGCAATTAAAAGGTGAGGCATTTTTGATAAATCACATAATCTAGGTTGTCCCATAATATCTTTACCTAAGGCTACAAGAATATTTCCTTTATCAATTTTATTATAGGATAAGACTTCTTTAAATTTTACCATACTAATTGTTGGATTAGGTATTTCAATTCCAATTGTACTTTTACCTGGAATAGGAGCTTGGATACGAACATCTTTTGCTGCTAAGGCTAAAGCAATTTCTTTATTGATACCACTAATTCTACTTACTTTAGTTCCACTAGGAACTTTTACTTCATATTGTGTTACAGCAGGTCCAATATGGATTTCGACAACTTGACCTTTAATTTGAAAATCGTTTAATACTCGCTCTAAATTTTCTTTATTACTACGAATAAAATTATCAGAATTAACTTTCTTTTGTGCTTTTACATCATCAAGCAAAGACAATGGAGGAAGCATATAACTTGGATTAGGTTCATATGTATCTTCTTTTTTAGGATCTGCCAAATCTTGAGGTACAGATGGTTCTTTCATAGTTTTTAGTTCATCCATACTAGTAATAATAATCTTATCGTCTTTTGGAGGCAATTGTGTTTCTACACCGCCATCTTCTTCATAATCATATAACTTGCCAGTATCAGTAGTAATTTCTTTATGTCTTTTAGGAGTCTTTTCTACACCCTCAGCATCTTTTAAAGACCTAAAGAAAGAGCCAAGTGTACCAAAAATATCCGCGAATGTTATATTAAATAATAAAATAGCTCCGAATATTGCTAATACAATCGTAACGATTTTTGTCCCAGTAAGACCAAATAATGAACCAAAACCAGCCGCAAATACTGCACCAATAATTCCTCCACCAATTTCAATGGATGTATTACCACTTGTAAATAATGCTGTACTAAACCCGATACTATCAACTCTGTTCATATATTGATCAATTGTAGTTTTTAAAATTTCACCACCACCATGGCATTTTTCTATAAAACCAAAGTGACTAGCAATTAATACGACAATAATTATCACATATAATCCTACAAGTCTTTGATTTAAAAACTTAGGCAGCTTTCTTCTTATTAACATGTATGTACCAAGTAATATTAGAAAAGCAAGAAGAAAAAGCCATGCCCATCCTCCAACTAAAAACATACAAAACATTTTAATAATTGCACCAACTGGTCCAAAACCAAAACCTATGATTCCGATTAAAACCAGTAATAAACCAGTTAATTCCACACTAAATTGAAAATTCTCTTTTTGAGAATCTTTTGAACTTTTTTTCTTTGCCATTTTTTATACTCACCATTAATATTATAACTTAAACTTTTCTTTATTGCAAACCTAATTACGACAAAATAACGCAAAAATCATTAACAAATATGCTCATTTTAAATACAATATTGTCTAATTGAGATAAAAACTTGCTAAACCCTCGCGCAAATGTTAAAATAAAGAAAAATGAAAGGAAAAAGACAATGGGATTATTTGATAGATTTAAGCGTAGTTTTACTAAAAAAGAAAATACAAAAGAAACTGCTGAAATAGAAGCATATGATAAAGGATTCGAAAAAACCAGAAAAGAATTTATATCAGAATTAAGTGTTTTAGGTCATAAATATACTAAAGTTACAGAAGAATATTTTGAAGAACTAGAAAGTCTTCTTATTATGGCTGATATTGGTGTAAACACTGTTATGAAATTTATGGAAGAACTCCGAAATCGTGTAAAAAAAGAGAGTATTACTGATACTAAATATTTAATAGATGTAATTGTAGATGAATTATTTATTATATATGTAAATGGTGAATCTTTAAGTGACAAAATAAATATTAATCCTAGTGGTCCAACAGTTATTTTAATGGTTGGAGTAAATGGTGTAGGAAAAACTACTACCATTGGTAAACTTGCTTATAAATATAATAAGGAAGGTAAAAAAGTAATGCTTATCGCAGGAGATACTTTTAGAGCAGGGGCAGTTGCTCAATTAGAGGAGTGGGCAACTAAAACCAATTCTTTATTTTATGGCAAAGATAATATAGATCCAGCAGGTGTTATATATGATGGACTAGTAAAAGCCAAAGAAGAAAATGTTGACATTGTTTTAGTAGATACTGCGGGTAGACTTCAAAATAAAGCTAATTTAATGAAAGAATTAGAAAAAATAAATAAGGTTATAGGAACTCATATTCCAAATGCCCCTCATGAAACATTACTTGTAATTGATGCTGCAACAGGTCAAAATGGTATCTTACAAGCAGAAGCATTTAAGGAAATAACTAACATAACAGGTATAGTATTAACAAAACTAGATGGAACCGCTAAAGGTGGTATCGTCTTGGCTATTAAAGAAACCGTAAGTATTCCTGTAAAATTTATTGGACTAGGGGAAGGTATGGAAGATTTAAAAGTATTCGATATCGAAAATTATATATATGGTTTATTTAAGGATATGATTGATGATGGAAAATAGAGAGTATCTATGTAGTTTATTTGATTTATATAAAGACTTATTAACAGACATTGAACAAGTTACATTTATTAGTTATTATATTGAAGATTTATCATTAAGTGAAATTGCTGAAAATAGGAGAATTTCTAAAAGTAGTGTAGGTAAAACTTTAAAACAAGCTGAAGATAAATTATTAGAATACGAGAGTATTATAAAGAAAAAAGAATTAAAACAAGAATTAAATAATTTATTAGAAGAGAATAATATCAATTCTATAAAAGAAAGATTAACCCAAATAATTGAAAAATAATTGTATTAATAATTTAATTATGATAAAATAAATTTAGGTAGAGCGTTAGGCTCCAATCTAATGCCTATCTTTCGATTTTGACATTGACTGTAATGGCCAATGTTATTTTTATTATTCTTAATAAAGTTACCTTTATTTGAACCTTCATACCAATCACACCTTTCTACAACCAAAACCCCATAAGAGTAAAGGAAGAAAGATGAAAATGGAAAAGGCAGACATTAGCCCTAACGCTC
>CAYMVR010000102.1:0-3741 GCA_964393945.1 uncultured Muribaculaceae bacterium
TTTTCAACATTTGCTTGAGCTTCTTCGGTTAGAACAGTAGCTACATTAGGATTTTTCATATTATCCATGCCTTCAAGATAAAGTCTAGTTTTGTTTGCTATATCTTCTAAAGAATAATTTCTTACGCTCATGCCGCACCACCTTCTATATTGCTAGGAGTAAAAAAGTTATCAAAGGCATGTTCATTAATATAATCAGCAACATCTCCTAGAGTTAAACAATCTTTATTAAATTTTATTATCTCCATAAATTTTTTTGCATCGAAATTCCATACATGTCCTGGAAGTGTTCTTAAATCGAAAGTTACCGTTTCTTGAGCTGTAATAACACCGTTTTCTTTTAGCACTAGGACATTATCTTCGCAACTTAATCCTTGTAAATTGGGATAAAATTCTAGGTTTTGACGAAAGATAAAGTCGTTTATATTAATTATTTTGCTTTTGCTTAAATCTGTATCGTTCATTTGTAAATCGCCAGCCTCTCTCAATTATTATAATTGTATCAAAAAAAACGGAAAAAAACAACACTAAACAAATTAATTTTTATGTAGTATAATACATGAAGAGGTTTTTATGAAAAAAATTGATGAAAAATATGTAATAGAACTTAGCCAAAAAAAGAATGAACCATCTTGGATGCTGGATTTTCGCTTAAAGTCTTTAGAGGCATTTCATAATTTGCCTGAGCCTAATTTTGGCCCAAAGTTTACAATAGATTTTGATAAAATTATTTACTATAAAGAAAATAAAGATAAAATGACAGATAATTGGGATAATGTTTCAGATAATATTAGAGGCACTTTTTGTGATTTAGGAGTAATTAAAGCAGAACAGGATTATTTATATGGTGTTACTAATCAGTATGAAAGTGAAGTTGTGTATCATAATATAAAAGATAAAGATAGTGAAGTTATATTTACAAGTACAGATGAGGCTTTAAAAAAGTATCCTGAATTATTTAAAAAATATTTTAATCATTTAGTTAAATATAATGAAAATACTTATACAGCTTTAAATGGTGCTTTTTGGAGTGGAGGATCTTTTATATACATTCCTAAAGGAGTTAAATTAGATCGACCTCTTCAAAGTTATTTTAGAATTGATACAGAGAATTTAGGACAGTTTGAAAGAACTATTATTATTGTAGATGATTATGCAGAGTTAGAATATATTGAAGGATGTACTGCTAGAAGTTATTCTTCAACTTCTCTTCATGCTGGTGTAGTAGAAATTTATGTTGGTAAACATGCTAAGTGTAAGTATTCAACAATTCAAAATTGGAGTACTGATGTATATAATTTAGTAACAAAAAGAGCTATTGTTGATGAATATGGAACAATGGAATGGATTGATGGCAATGTTGGAAGTGGCATTACAATGAAATATCCATCTTGTATTTTAAAAGGGGATTATGCGGTTGGTAATTCGATTAGTATAGCATATGCTAATAAGGGACAAGTATTAGATGCTGGGGCTAAAATGATTCATATAGGGTCTAATACTAAAAGTAATATTGTTAGTAAATCAATTGCCCTTAATGGTGGTGTTAGTAATTACCGAGGTACAACCAATATTATGGCTAGTGCTAAAAATAGTAATGCGATGGTTAAGTGCGATACAATTATTTTAGATGAATTAAGTAAAAGTGATACAATTCCTAACAATATTTTAGGTAATGCTTCTTCAACAATTGAACATGAAGCAACTATTTCAAAAGTAAGTCAAGAGAAATTATTTTATTTAATGAGTAAAGGTCTTAGTGAAGATGGGGCTAAGGAATTACTTGTTATGGGATTTATTAGTGATTTTAAAAAAGAACTTCCTTTAGAGTATGCGGTAGAATTAAATCGTTTACTAAAAACTTATTAATTTTTACAGATTTTATATGTTTGGTGTCAAAAATAGGATAAATATTCAAATATTTGCTACTAAAATAGTAATTTTGGTTAAGCAGATTTTGATAAATCTGTTTTTGACTTTTTTAATTTTTAAATGATATATTCTTCTTAGGAAAGGAGGATTATCATGAATCAAGTTATTTTAGTTGGACGTCTTACTCATGATCCGGAAATAACAATATTAGATGATGGGACACAAAGGACAGTTGTTAATTTGGCTATTTCTAAAACTTTTAAAAATAAAGATGGAATATATGAGACAGATTTTATTAAAATTATTCTCTGGAATGGAATAGCAAGTGCTACTAAAGATTACTGTCATAAAGGTGATGTAATAGGAATTAAAGGAAGATTACAGTCTAGAACATATGAAGATAATGAACAAAAAAAGAAGCATATTTTAGAAGTTGTGGCAGACAAAGTTACTTTTATTAGTTCTTCTCAAGTAAAAAATGCTTGATATTTTACTCAATATAGTTGATAATTATAAGAAATTACTTGGTAATTTTTACCATAGGTGAAAAAATTACAAATGAATAGCAACTAAAGTTATAATCTTGAGTTAGAACGAGGGTGATGGGATGTTAAACGGTAGTAGGCTAAGAGAGGTTAGAAAAGCCAGAGGTTTAACTCAGGAAAAATTAGGGGATTTAATTGGCGTAGGTAAATCTGCCATATGCTGTTATGAAAAGGAGACAAGAAACCCCACTTTAGAAGCAGTAATCGAAATGATACATGTTTTTGGAGTCAGTGCTGATTATCTTTTGGGTGCCGATTTTTTGGTAAAAACGGTGGACAAAGAAAATAATGAGGCTTATGTTGCTATGACAAAAGAGGAAATTGTTTTTATTGAAGAACTCAAAAAAAATAAATTGGTTTATGATATTCTTTTACATGATCCAAAAAGAGGTGCGGATTTAATCAAAAAAGAAATTGGCTAACTTAAGTGTTAGTTAATTTTTTTTGGCATATATTTTTGATAGGTGAAATTAATGAAAAAGTATTATCAGTATTTTGGACTAGCTCTTATTATGGTTTTTAGTTTTTATTATACGGATAAAATATCAGCGATTGTTTTGAATAAAAATCCACTTATGAAAACTATTCAAGAAAAAGCTAGTGATTACCAAGTTAAAAGCGTTAATGCTGAAATAGATGGAAATTATATTACTCCCGGTATTAATGGACTTAAAGTAAATGTTAAAGAATCTTTTTATGAAATGCAACAATATGATGTTTTTAATCAGTACTATTTAGTTTTTGAACAAGAAAAACCAGATATATCTCTTGATAATAATAAAGATAAAATTATAACTAAAGGAAATAAAAAAATAAAACAAGTTAGTTTTATTTTTGAAGACGATAATACGCTAAGTGATTATTTTAAAAGTAATGGATTTGATGGTTCTATGCTTGTAACACTTGATAATTATACAGAGGAACATTATTTTGAAGTTATTAATAATGAAACAGAAGGTTTTAAATCTTTAGAAAATACTCTTAATTTAAATAAAGATAATAAGCATATTTGTGTTTTAAATGATAGTAATTTAAATACTTGCTTAAAATATAAAAATTATTTAGTGGATCCAGCCTTAAAACTTAAAAGTGGTAATTTTTTAGATATTAAAAATAATTTACAAAATGGAAGTATTATTTATGTATCAAAAAATGCTAATTTAACTGATTTAAAACTACTAATTAAAGAAGTTAAATTTAAAGGGTTAGAAATTGTTCCTTTAAGTAGAATAATTAGTGAAGAAAATAAAAAATAATTATTAGACTATAATTGTATTTATTAAAAAAATATGTTAAACTAAATTTAGTAGAGCGTTAGGACATAA
>CAYMVR010000103.1:0-3736 GCA_964393945.1 uncultured Muribaculaceae bacterium
CATCAACACGTACAGTGTCTCCTACACGAAATTCTGGTATGTCTTTTCTCATATGGCTTTCACTAATCTTGTCTACTAAATTAGCCATTTAAAACACATCCTTTCTAATAATTATTAACCAACAATCTTATATCTATAGCGGATTGTCTTTTTAAATATATTTCTATATTTTGGGTTTCTTGTTCATTATATCATAATTTATTTTAAAACTCAATATCTTTTATGAGAACTTTGAAGTTCATGTTTTTCAGATTCAGTTAGTAAAAAATCGTAATCATCATAATTTAGGGTACCATCTTCCTGAAAGTATATACTTCTATTTTGAACTTTACCATCTTGACTAAAAACTAGGTCTACTCCACCACTTGCATTAAACTTGGCAAATAATAAGTTTACTGTTAGTGGTAGTACTACTTCATATTGCTCTTTTTCATCTACGTTTCCAGTTTTTCTTATGATACCTGCTCTTAAATTACCTTGGTTTATGCATTGGCGATAGTTTACTTCACGACCAATAATTGAAATCATGTCACCTAATGTGTCCATAACAAATTCATCATTTGTAATTAATTCTAAGTTTTGTTCTGGGATGTATATTTTCCTACTATTCTTTTCCATATCTTCCTACTATTCTAGTTATTTTTAGTTTACACTTTTTAATAAAACATTGTAAGCACCATTAGGACTATCAACAGATATTGTTTCACCTGCTCTATGTCCGATAACAGCTTTCCCTATTGGAGATTCATTTGATATTTTATTATTAAATGGATCGGCTTCTAGAGATCCAACAATTTTAAATTCTTCACAATCATCTGGCTCGTATTCAATCACAATAGTTGAACCAACATTGGCAATATTCTTATCTTTATTATCAATGATTTCACAATGTTCTAGTTTGTATTCAAGTTCTTTAATACGGCTTTCTAATTGGGCTTGTTCATTGCGAGCTGCATCATAGTCGGCATTTTCTGATAAATCTCCTAAACTACGTGCATATTTTAAAGTTGCAATTACTTCTGGTCTTTTGTTTAATTTTAAATTATTTAACTCTGCTTCTAACTCTAAATACCCTTCCGGGGTTAATACTACTTTGCTTTCCTTTTTCATCTTATTCACCTCGTTAAATTTACACTACACAAGGATACTACAAATAGTCCTTTTTGTCAAATACTTTTAGACGCATCATAGTAAACTTTGGTAAGTTTTCTGGAACTGGAAGATATACTAACATTCTTGGATGCCTAGCTACATCTATCTCTTCCATAAATTCATTATAAATATGCTCAATTTTATAATCATATAATTCATTATTAGGGCCAAAAAATTCTACTTCATCACCAATTTTAAAGAAGTTCCTTTGCTCTAATAATATTAAACCATTTTTATTTTCTAAAACGATTCCTAAAAAGTCTTGATTAGATACTTCTTCTCGGCCTAAAAAATATTGTTCTTTTTCACTGGGTAATCCATTATAAAACTGAGGAGTACTTTCTCTATTAGCACAACGATTTATAATGTCATTAGAATATAATATGTCAGAATATTCTAAAGTATGATTTTTTATCTTATCGATAAGTTTGCGATATTCAGATATTACTGTTGCAATATAATATACAGAACGCATTCTTCCCTCTACTTTAAAGGAATTGACACCGATACTCATCATATCTTCAATATATGAAGCAAAATTTAAATCTTTGGGAGTCATACTAAAGACATTATTTTTATTATCAATATTAAATGTCCATCGACATATTTGAGCACAGCCTCCTCGATTAGAATCTCGGTTGGTCATGACATTTGAAAGAACACATTTACCACTAAAGCTTGTGCACATAGCACCTTGAATAAAACATTCTAAATCAAGACCTGTATGTTCTTTTATGCTTATTATATCTTGTTTTGTTGCTTCACGTGCTAGTACTACACGCTTAGCTCCTAATTTTTTATAAAAATCAGCAGCTTCATAATTTAAGATACTCGCTTGAGTGGAAATATGAATTTCTAAATTAATATTATTCTTTTTGATACAATCTATTACCGCAATATCACTTACGATAACAGCATCTACCCCAATACTTTCTAATTCTTTTAAGTATTCTTTTAAACCTTCTAAATCTTTATTATGAAGAACAATGTTTACGGTTATATAAATTTTTTTATTTAAACTATGAGCAAACTCGGTTGCTTCTTTTAATTCTTCTATACTAAAGTTAATAGCATTAGCTCTAAGAGAAAAACGATATCCTCCTAAGTAACAAGCGTCTGCCCCATAAAGATAAGCTATTTTTAATCTTTCTAAGTTCCCTGCAGGTGCTAGTAATTCTATCATTTGGCATCCTCCTTTAACTTATAAATAGTTTCTTCTTCACTTAAATAAGTATAAGGATATTTATCTTTCATATTATTTTTGCTATTAATAATCTCTATTACTTCTTCATCAGTTAAGAAAATGGTATTAATAAGACCATACAGCATATCTTCATCTTTTAAATCTAAATTATTAAAAGGCTCATTGGTATAAATGACTGTCCCATAAGAATTCTCAACAGCTTTAATTTTATGTTTACTATTTGTTTCTTCTAAAGTTTCTATAGAATTTATAGATTCATTAAAATGAACACCATAGTTAGATAGGAGATTTCTTCTAGAATACATTATATTTATATGACCAAAAAGATGAATTACTAATGGCTTTTTAGTTATTTTTATTATATCTTTAATTTCATCTTTAGTTATATCAGTACTTACTACAACACTATCAACATAATTTAAGAAGCATGTTACACTCATATAATTACAATTCATATGATTTAAATATAATATTTTTTCAATATTTTTATTAACATTCAAAATATTAAGTATTCCTATATCATCAAAAACTATTCCTTTAATATTTTGTGGTAAATTATCCATTAGTTTTTTAAATTCAGCAATTCCGGCATCATCTAAAATACGATTTATAAAGATATAACTATTATCTGGTAGTTCTTCTACTTTAAAAGTTTTAGGAAAGCCAACACAAAAAGAAGTAACTGGAAAAAGGAAAGTAATATTACTTTCTTTTTTTATTTTTTCTACTAAAGTATCGGTTGTAACTAAAACTAGTAATTTATTTTTTTTCATCTTTTTTTACACTTACTGATAAGCCATCCCCAACATCATAGAATGTTGTGTCAAACTCTTTATTTTCTTTTAAAAATTCAATATATCCTTCAATTTTCTCTACTAAACTTCTTAAATTTTTAGATTCAATTTCTTGAGATTTTCCTACATTACCATGGAATTTTAAATTATCGGTAATTATTACGCCACCATCACGTAAGAAATATTGGAATTTTTCAAAAAACTTAGTATATTGTCCCTTCGCAGCATCAATAAATATCATATCATACTCCACATTTGCTAAATTAACTTCTAAAGCATCTTGGAATACAACATTTATTTTTTGCTCAAAGTTGCATTTTTTGACATTTTTTAAACATTCCATATAACGAGTGTTATCTCTTTCGATAGTTGTTACTGTTACATCTGGACTAACACTAGCCATTAAAATGCTGGAATATCCTATCGCACTTCCTATTTCTAATATATTTTTTATATTGTTTGCTTTTATATATTTCATTATAAAAGCAATAGATTCTTTTTCGATAATAGGAACATTATGCTGCGAGGCATATTCTTCCATTTCTAATATTAATTCTTTCAAAATACATTCTCCTTATTTATATTC
>CAYMVR010000104.1:0-3688 GCA_964393945.1 uncultured Muribaculaceae bacterium
TCAATATTTAAAAGTTTTCTTCTAGTCATAGGTGTATCTTTTATTATTTTTAAATCATCTGGGTTAAATAAAATTATATTAATTCGTGTTATGTAATCACTCATCTTGGATATTTTATTATTGTCAACCTTTATTCTCTTTCCAGTATCGCTTATAATCATTTTATATGTGTTTATAATTTGATCTTTGATTGTTCCTTCGATTTTGGCAATATTCTTTCCTTTTTTAATGACAACGTCGTCATTCCCTATTCGAAATGTTTTCGTTAGACCTAAAAGATATATTGCTTCAATCAAATTTGTTTTACCCATTCCATTTTGACCATATATTACATTGGTATTTTTAGAAAAGGTAACCTCCAATGATTCATAATTACGATAATTTAATAATTTTAAACTATTGATTTGCATTTTTAGCCCCTACTTTGATGTTTTTTTAAAATAATAGGTTTTTGCGTACTCCTATACCTAGATTAATTATATCACAAATTTGGACTATTTTAAAGAAAATTTTGATTATTTCGCCCTCTAATTGCTGATTCTAATCTAGTTGCTCTTAAGACTTGTTTATCAAAAATATTGAAACTTATATCAAGTTCGATTTTTTCTTTATTTAAGAACTCTATTGTTGTTTTATTTTTAATATTTTTTCGATAATATGCTATTGCCGAAAGATTTATCCATACACATGACTTATTTCTAGATGAGTGCGTTGGTATTAATATTATCTCTTTTGAATTATTAATAATTATGGGTGGTTTATAATTTGAACCTAATAGCGATCCACTTCCTTTTTGACGGCCTTCTAGAGTTGAACCATTTAAAATACAGTTATCTGCAATGATATTAACTGGTATATCTTTTATAATAAACATTTTATTTTTTTCTAGAATTTTAGTATGATTTCCCATAGGCACTAAAGCCTCCGTATTTTTATTAATTATGTATGGCATAAAAAATGCCCCCTTTCATGAATAAATGTCTATGTTATATCATAAAAGGTGGGCGAAATTTGTCGAATTGTGGAAAAATGTTAATTTTTTAATAAGTTTTTATTGGTAAGATGAGTTGAATTAGTGATTCATCTGTTAAAGACTTAATTATTAATGGTTTTACATCACTATTAAGTAGTAATAATATTTCTTCTTCTTGCATTGTTTTTATAGCTTCTAACATATATTTTGAAGAGAAAGATATTTCTAATTTTTCTTTATTATTTGTCTCTACTACTAATTGTTCTTCTACTTTTCCAATTTCAGAAGCAAATGAATTAATAATCATTTTAGTATTATCTAATGACATTTTAACAATATTTTTGTCTTTTCCTTGAGTTAATAAGGCTGCACGATCTATTGCATCATTAAAGTCTCTTTTATTAACTTTAACTATATAATTAAATTCACTTGGTATTAAATTAGATGTGTTTGGATAATTACCACTTAAAAGATTAGTTTGAAAATTTATATTCTTATATTGAAATAATGCTTTATTATTAAAGATATGAATATTAACATCACTGTCGTCTGTAATAATTCTTTCTAATTCCATAATGTTTTTACCTGGTATAACTATTTCAACATCTTTTTCAACTGGAGCAGATAGTTTGATATTCTTCTTTGCTAGACGATATGAATCTGTTGCAACTGTTTCTAAAACGTCTTTTGTAAATTTAAAATTAACTCCGGTTAGTATTGGCCTTAATTCTTGGTTTGAAATAGCGAAAACTGTTTGATTAATAATAGTTTTAAATAAATCTCCTTTTATAACAATTGGGTCTTTATTTACTTCTAATTTAACATCTGGATAATCGTTAATATCTAAACAATTTAAATTATATTGGTTATTGTCAGTATATATTTTGATCTTTAAACCATCTATTACTTCAAAGTTGATTAAATCACTAGGCATCTTTCTTACGATATCTAAAATATACTTACTTTGAATTATGATACCTCCAAGATTGTTTACTTGTTTAATATCTTTTGATTCTATTAATACCTTAATTGTTAATTCAGAATCACTTGCTGTTAAATATAAACCATCATTAGTTAATTCAAATTTAATACCGTTTAATACTGGTATAACATTCTTTGTTGATATAGCTCTTATTACATTATTTAATCCTTCTAAGATTATTGATTTTTCAATTGTGAATTTCATATTATTCCTTCTTTCTTATATATATTATTAGTTATTATAATGCTGTTAGTAATGTCTATAAGTTCTTTTTGCCCTTTAATTCTTTAAAATTGGTTATTATTTTTTGTTAGTAAGTAATTATTTATTAACATCTTTTTAATATTTTATCTACAATTTTGATTTTATCTCCTTTATATCTCTTTCTAATTCTTTATTATTTAGCAGTTCTTTTTCGATTTTATCACAAGCAAATATGACTGTTGAGTGATCTCTTCCACCAAATTCTAAGCCTATTCTTGGAAATGTTTCATCTGTTTCCATTCGACATAGATACATTGCAAGTTGTCTTGGATGTGCTACTTTATTGCTTCTTTTCTTTCCTTTTAAATCATCTACTGTAATGTTATAGTGATCAGCGACTGCTTTTTGAATTTTGGTTATATTATTGTTAGAATAGATATTCTTATTAACAAAGTCTTTTAAGGCTTCACAAGTAAATTCTAAGTCTATGGTTTTGGGTACAATCATGGCTGTATAGGCCATTAGTCTATTAACGGCTCCTTCTAAAAATCGTACATCATTTTGACAGGCATTGGCAATGTACTCAATGCTCTCTTCTTTCATTAACCCTGCGATGCTTGTATTTTCGACTTTTTTTCTGATAATTCGACATCTTAAATCGAAATCAGGAGGATAAATATCTACTGGTAGTCCCCACATAAATCTTGATCGTAGTCTTTCTTCTAATATCTTTAAATCGTCTGGAGACCTATCCGAACTGATAATTATTTGTTTATTTGATTGATGTAAATAGTTAAATGTATTGAAAAATTCTTGTTGTGTCTTTTCAGCTCCTACTAGATATTGAATGTCATCTATTATTAATACATCAACATTTCGGTATTTATTTTTAAATTCAGTTGCATATTCCAAAGTATTCTTTCCATTATCGGGATTAGCTATATTAGTGTATTCTGTCATGAATTCATCACAAGTACAATATAGAACTTTACGATTGGAGTTTTCTGTTATAAAATTTCCTATTGCATGCATGAGATGGGTTTTCCCTAGTCCACTTTTGCCATATATAAATAGTGGATTGTGAATTCTTCCTGGCGCTTCTGCGACTGCCATGGCCGCGACTTTTGCCAAACGATTAGTATCTCCAACTACAAAATTATTAAAATTCAAATTAGGATTTAAATTAGTTTCAAAATTGGAATTAATTGATTCATTTTGATTTTCTTCTACTTTTGGTAGTGAGTCTATTTCACTTTCTAAGACAAATTTTATATCATAATTTATATTAGTGATATTATATAAGACTTTCTCTATTAAAGAATAATAATTGTCTCCAAGCATTTTTTTGTGTATTTCCATTGGGACTTCAAAGGTTATTTTTTCATCTGTTAATAAAATTATTTTTAAGTCATTAAACCATGCATGGAATGATGCAGGATTTATTTCTTTATATATGTTGTCTAGGAATTCTTTTAGCAATTCTTCGTTTTGCAATAACCTCACCCCACAGTCTGTAACGTTTAACAATT
>CAYMVR010000105.1:0-3619 GCA_964393945.1 uncultured Muribaculaceae bacterium
CACGACTAGCAAATTTAATTCTTTTATAAACTTGTCCGGGATTAATATAACATTCACTAATTCTTAAATCACTTTCTTTAGCTCCAAAGTTATTAACTGCATTAGCAACTGCGCTATTTAAAACCTTTAAGATTAATCTAGCAGCTTTAGAATTAGTATTTTCTAAAATAGCCTCAGCAGTTACAACATCTTTACCACGAACTAAATCAAGAGTCATTCTAGCTTTTCTAGGGGCAATCATAGCTCCCTTATGTATTGCATAAGTTTCCATTTAAATACCCTCCTACTTTTGTCCTGCATGTCCACCAAACTTACGAGTCATTGCGAACTCTCCAAGTTTGTGACCTACCATATCTTCTGTAATATATACAGGGATAAACTCTTTTCCGTTATGAACAGCAATAGTGTGTCCTACGAAATCAGGATAAATAGTTGAACGACGAGACCAAGTTTTAATAACTTCTTTTTTATTATTCTTATTTAACTCTTGAACCTTTTTAAGTAATCTATCGAATACATAAGGCCCTTTCTTTAAACTTCTTGCCATGTTTTCCTCCTATTTATTTTTTCTACTAACAATTAACTTGCTAGAAGCTTTCTTATTTTTTCTTGTCTTAAAGCCAAGTGCAGGTTTACCCCAAGGTGTCATTGGGCTCTTACGTCCAACTGGTGTACGACCTTCTCCACCACCATGAGGGTGATCGTTAGGGTTCATTACAGAACCTCTATTAGTAGGTCTAATACCCATATGACGTTTACGTCCAGCTTTACCTAAATTAACAAGTTCATAATCTTCATTACCTACAACACCAATTGTAGCCATACAAGTTCCAAGAACTTTTCTTGTTTCTCCAGATTGTAATCTTAAGATAACATATTTTCCATCTCTACCAAGTATTTGAGCACTAGCTCCAGCACTACGTGCCATCTCAGCACCTTTACCAGGTTTAAGTTCAACACAATGAACTACAGTACCTACTGGAATAACTTCAAGTGGTAATGCATTACCAACTTTAATATCAGCATCACGGCCATTTTCAATTATCATTCCAGGCTTTAATCCTTTAGGAGCAATAATATATCTTTTTTCACCATCACGATAATTAATTAAAGCGATATTAGCACTTCTGTTTGGATCATATTCAATTGTTGCAACTTTACCAGTTACACCAACTTTATTTCTTTTATAATCGATAACACGATATTTTCTTTTAGCTCCTCCACCAATGTGGCGAACTGTCATTTTACCTTGATTGTTTCTTCCACCGGTTTTACTAGTACTCTTAAGTAAACTTTTAGTAGGAGCTGAATTAGTTAACTCTTCGTTAGCTAAAGTTGTCATTCCACGACGTCCATTAGTCGTTGGTTTGTATTTCTTTATTGCCATAACTTACTCCTCCTATAATTCTATTTTAGAGTTTTCATCTAGAGTAACAATTGCTTTTTTATAAGTTTTTGTCATTCCAGTATATTTTCCAACTCTTCTTTTCTTTGCTTTAGTATTTAATGTATTAACACTTTTAACAGTTACACCAAATGCTCTTTCAATAGCCTTTTTAATTTGTGGCTTTGTAGCATCCTTACTAACTTTAAAAGTATAAACATTATCATTTTGCATTTTAATAGCACTTTTTTCAGTAATAACTGGTGTTTCAATAATATCAGTATAATCCTTCATTATTTAAGCACCTCCTCGATTTTCTTAACAGCGGCTTCATCACAAACAAATGCATCACAGTTTACGATATCTAAACAATTTATTTCATCACTTGTAATGTAATAAGCATAACCTAAATTTCTAGTTGCCATATATAAATTTTCGTTATCTTCTGCAGTAACAAATAATACTTTACCAGTAAGTTCTAAAGTTTCCATTAATTTCTTAATGTCTTTAGTTTTTAAACTATCTAATTTAATACTATCAAGAACAACTAATTCTTTATCTTGAGCTTTATGAGTTAAAGCACTCTTTAAAGCTAAAGCTCTTTCTTTTTTATTAATATCAAATGTATAGTCACGAGGAACTACTCCGTTACTAATTCCTCCGCCTCTCCATTGAGTAGCACGAATACTACCTTGACGAGCACGTCCAGTACCTTTTTGTTTCCAAGGTTTTCTTCCACCACCAGATACTTCACTACGAGTCTTAGTCTTATGAGTACCTTGTCTCATAGCATCAAGTTGTAAACGAATCATTTTCTTTAAAACTAAATCATTAGCTTCAATATTCCAAACACTATCTTTTAGTGTTATATCTTTAACATTGGCATTAGCCATGTTTTTTACACTTATCTTCATACTTATACCTTTCTAGAAAACTAATTGTTTTCAGTTTCCTCTGCTGCCTCAGGAATAACTTCTGAATTTTCTGTAGTTTCAAGAGTTTCCTCAGTTGTAACTTCAACATTTTCTGTTTCTACAACTTCTTGAGTTTCTTCAATTACTTCATCAACTACAGTCTCAGCAGTTTCTTCATAAGTTATTACATCCTTAGGATTTTTCTTTCTAGAATTTTTAACAGCAGATTTAATAAATACTAATGAATCTTTTGCACCTGGAATATTTCCACTTACTAAGATATAATTTTCGTTTACGTTTACTTCAATAACTTCAAGATTTTGAATAGTTACTGTATCTACTCCCATATGTCCAGAAAGTTTTTTACCTTTTAAAACTCTCTTTGGAAGCATAGTTCCCATTGAACCTGGTCTTCTGTGATATCTTGAACCATGAGTTTCAGGTCCTCTAGATTGATTATGACGTTTAATTACACCAGTAAAACCTTTACCTTTGCTAGTTCCTGTAACGTCAATAACATCTCCAACTTCAAACACTCCTGCATCGATTACATCACCAACATTGTAAGTTCCTTCATAATCTCTGATTTCTTTTAAGAAGCGCTTAGGAGTTGTATTAGCTTTTTTAGCTCTTCCCATTTCTGGTTTAGTAGCATTTTTTTCTTTCTTTTCAAATACGCCTAATTGAATAGCATTATAGCCATCAGACTCTACTGATTTAACTTGCATTACTGTATTAGGTGCAACTTCTACTACAGTAACGGGAATCAATTTTCCATCATGAGTAAATACTTGAGTCATTCCAATTTTGCGTCCTAAGATTCCTTTCATCTTTTAACCTCTTTCCTATAATTATAATTTTATATCAATGTCTACACCACTAGGTAAATCTAAGTGAGTTAAAGCATCAATAGTTTCTTTGCTTGGGTTCTTAATATCGATAAGTCTTTTATGAGTACGCATTTCAAATTGTTCACGCGCATCTTTATACTTATGTACCGCTCTTAAAACTGTATACTTTTGAATTTCAGTAGGAAGTGGTACAGGTCCAGAAACCTCGCCCCCAGTTCTCTTAACAGTCTCAACAATCTTAATAGCAGCAGTATCAAGAAGTCTATGATCATATGCCTTAAGATTAATTCTAACTTTTGTACTTGACATGTTATTTCTCCTTTCGTCTATATCTAGTATAGGCTCGCTCCGTAACGAATTACCTGATACCAGAGGCATTTGGAACAACCTCGCCTAGTGTATCAGCAACCTCGCACATCAAAGCAGTCATACGAAATAGATTATACCATATATTCTATGAAAATCAAGCC
>CAYMVR010000106.1:0-3610 GCA_964393945.1 uncultured Muribaculaceae bacterium
CCTTCGGTTGAAGCATATACTAATGAAGATTTTGATGAACCTTTAATGAAATAAGCCTTAGGCTTATTTTTTTGATAAACATTTTATCTTTTTAATTTATAAATCTAGTTCTAGTCCGACACCAACTTCTTGTATTTTTATTTGTTTAGCAATTTCAATTTTTGCTTCTAACGAAACACAATGGCAAGGATATAATAATTTTATATCATTGTCTTTAAAATATTTTATAGTATTTTTTAATCTATCATTGTTTTCAAATAAATGAAATCCTCCAATGACACCATAGATTTTATTATCGTTGCAAACTTTTTTAGCATATTCAATAATATTGCAAATGCCACTGTGTGAACATCCTGATATTATGAATAGACCTTTATCGCATTTATAAACAATAGCAGAATCTTCTATAATGTTATCACTTATTTTTTCTCCATCAATAATACTTTTGCCAATGGTGTATCTTTGTTCAAAGTTATTAGAACTGGGTATTTCTCCTAGATAAGTAATATGTTCACTAATTTTAATAGGAGTTTTAGATAAATTTAATTTGCAAATTGGTTTAAGTTCTTCTTTTGATAAAGGAGAGCCAATATATAATCCTGTTGCATCTTCTTTATAATTAAAACTTTCAGGATGAGAAATTAATTCAATATTTCTTTTTTCTTTAAAGAAAGACTTAAGACCACCTGTATGATCATCATGACCATGAGATATAACTAGTTTATTTACTTTATCTAAGTCTATATTCATTTTTTGGGCATTTTTTATAAATACATCTGAATATCCTGTGTCAAATAAGATTTTGTCATTACCATCTTCAATATAATAACTAACAGCTGGTTCACCTAAGTAGTACATATCGATAAATGTATTATTATCTGCTAATACTTTTAATTTCATATTAATCCTCTTTTCAGTATTATTTTATCAAAAATTATATTAAAGGTCTATATTAAATTAGTTTTGATATAAATACCAATTGTAACACTATAATGTTTTGTAAATAAAAAGTTTTCCTTATTTACTTTTTATCTTTATTTAGTTATAATATTCTTTGGAGGTAATAATTATGGAATTAAAAGGATCTAAGACTGAAGCTAACTTAATGGCTGCTTTTGCTGGAGAATCTCAAGCAAGAAATAAATATACTTATTATGCTTCTCAAGCAAAGAAAGATGGCTATGAACAAATAGCTGCAATTTTTGAAGAAACTGCTAATAACGAAAAAGAACATGCTAAAATGTGGTTTAAAGAATTACATGGAGGTAAAGTTCCTGATACTTTAACTAATTTAAAAGATGCTGCTAGTGGTGAAAACTATGAGTGGACTGAAATGTATAAAGAATTTGCTGAAGTAGCACGTGAAGAAGGATTCGATCGTATTGCTAGACTTTTTGAAGAAGTTGGTAAGATTGAAAAACATCACGAAGAAAGATACTTAAAATTAGTTGGAAATATAGATGATAATTTAGTATTTAGTCGTGGTGAAGAAGTTGTTTGGATTTGCCGTAATTGTGGTTATGTTTATGTTGGAGAGAATGCTCCTGCTGTATGCCCAGTTTGTGCTCATCCACAAAGCTTTATGGAACTTAAGAAAGAGAACTATTAATGTTCTTTTTTTATTTGTTATTTTTGTTTTTTTGTGTTAAAATATTTCTTACTTTAAGTGGGTGATGGTGTTGGATGCTAAAGAATTAATAAATTATATTTTTTCCTTATTAGATGATGTTATTACGAAACATGCTTATTTTGCAGAATTAAAAAAAATAGTTTTTGCTAATTTAACTGATGACTTTGAGGCAATTTCTGTTTCGCAAGAGATATTTGATAAGCTTCCTCCCGATTATTATGATGTAGATGTAGGTGAAGCATTACTTGAGTTTACAGCAGGTGAGTTATATGTAAATATAATGAAAGCTGATTCTGTTTATACTATCCAAGTTATATTAAATAGAGAAAATGATCTCGTTAGTACTCTCGCATCTTTAGGGGATTTTTCACGTATTGAAAACATAGTTATGACTTTTGGTGGTTCTAAGTATGAAGATTTTAAAGTTGATATTTATTTTTATGAAGATAACGAACTCATTCCTTCATTTGTTTTAGGAGATGATGTTTATTCATTTATGAAAACATTTAAGTTGCCAGTTCCACTCGGTACATATTTTTATCATAATATGTCTAAATTCTTAACAATATATAATAATTATTTAGAAAGAGAATATACCCCAATTGATGAATTACTAGATCAAAATGATTATTATGCTTTTATGCCACCTTTTAATTTGTTTAAATTGAAAGATTATTTTAAATATCATTTTAAAAGTGAATTTGATGATAGTTTACTTGAAGTTTTGTTTGAAATACGTGGTAAAGTAGAATTTAAAAATGATATTAGTTTCTTAGTTGATAGTATTTTAGATAAAACTGGTATTGTGGGTAGGGCTACTATGACTTATTCTTTATATCAAAACATTTTATTGTATCTTCTAGGATATATAGAAGAGATAGATGCGAGAGGATTTTTAATAAAAGAAGTTGATGGATATTATACTTTATACTCTATTATTATTGAACAAAATAGAGTCCAAGTTATAGAAAAAACTATTACAAATGAAGAAGCAGAACTTTTATATAGACAAAATAGTTTTAATAGTACAATTCCAGAATTATCAAATTTTTTTGGTACTCAACCAAGTAGATATTGATTTTTTTGTTCTTAAGTGTTAGAATACTTCTATAAATGTTGATTAAGTACCTAGTAGTTTATTGGGAAACTTTTTAGAGACTAAATATCAGAGGCTGAAAATATTTAGAGTTAACGAAAATAAATGAATTTCATACTTAGGAGTTTTAACAGTATGTCGTGCTATAAACGAAAGAGTGCTAGTTAAGTCTAGAAGTTGGGTGGTACCACGGGTATAACTCGTCCCAATGTTCTAGGCTTTTTTTATTGGGAGGTGATTTTTTGCCAGGCTTTCATATTCATGTTGCGGTAGGTAATAGATTTAAAAGTAAAAATAAAATTCATAATGAATTAGACTTTTTTAAAGGTGTTGTTTTACCTGATTTAACTAGAAGTAAAGATACTACACATTATACTGGTTATCAGGATAAGAATAATCTACTTGAATATTTAGAAAATAAAGTTAATTTGTATGAGTTTTTAAAAAGTAATAATATATCCGATAGTAAAAATAGAGGAATATTTTTACACCTAGTAACTGATTATTTATTCTTTAATTATTTTTTGGACAAAGATTATCTTAAAAATATTAGTTATGATGCTTTTTGTAAAGATTTATATTATAGTTATGATATTACAAATGACTATATATATGAAAAATATAATGTTGTCTATAACGTTTATAAAGATGAAATAATGGATGCTATAAAAGAATCACATATTCAAAAAAAGATGGATGATAAAAAATATTTAAATATTTTACCACTTGATAAGTTAGATAGCTTTATAGAACTTGTTAGTAGTATTGATTTAGATAAGTACGCTGATAAAATTAAAAAAATGGGTAAAAATGTTTTACCTGATGAGATGGAGGAATAATTATGGAAGAAAAATTAAAAAATTTAAAAAGTAGTTTAGAAGAGT
>CAYMVR010000107.1:0-3547 GCA_964393945.1 uncultured Muribaculaceae bacterium
GATGACGAGAGATATAAGATAGTTTCAGAAAATACAGGCAAACCAGATATTTCAAGAAACAAAGGTCTTGGTGAAATGAATGCAGAGGAACTTTGGGATACAACAATGAATCCTGAAACAAGAAGCCTTATTAGAGTTAATATTTATGATGCTGCTTTAGCCGAAAAACGTGTAAATGTTTTAATGGGAGATAAAGTTGAACCGCGTAAAGAATGGATAGAAGAAAATATTATATTTACAATGGAAGATGATTATCGTGCTGCTTAACTTTGGTTTATACCAAAGTTTTTAAAATAGCTTTAAATTATTGCATATTTATGAATAATAGTTTAGAATATTAGTAGGTGGGTAATATGATAGATATTGAACATAAAGTATTAAAATCTATTCAAAATAATTTTGGAAACTTACCTGCTTTTTTGGAAGATACTGAACTATTAAAAATGATTACTGATGAGAAAAAAGAAATAGATTCATGGGATGAAGAAAAAAAAGTAGAATTACACAAAATAATGGCGGAAGATGTTTTAAATAATTATGATATTAATGTGATTATGGAAGCTTTAAGAAAATTAATAACTAGGGATGATAAAACAATAATGATGTTTACTGCGGTTGCAGAACGATTTTATAATTTTTTGCAAAAGCTTTATGATGTTTATTTAATTGATCAGTTATATTATATTTTGGTTAGTAATATAGACTATGCAACATGTAATTTTGATACGCCATTTAAAACAGGTAGTGCGCTTGAAATTACTAATTTTGAACTCTTTCCTTCTCAAGTTTCTATGATGCCAGTTGCTTCTAAGAATAATGTAGGAATTAAACTATATTGGTTTAAAAGAGCTTATGAAAAACAAATTGGGAAATTATTAAATAGTTCGGGATATCAAAAAAGATACGAATTATTATATCAGAGATTACTACAAATAATGCAAAAGGGTGACAATCCCTATGCGCTTAACTTGCTTGTTATTTTATGTGAGCAGTGTGCTCTTGAGGATAATATACCTGAAAAACATACATTTATAGAACCTGATCCTGATAATATAACTATTGATGGATTTAAGTTATAGTTGACTTTTTAAGTCAATTTTTTTGTTTTCTTTTTTTATGTATTGACACATTTTTAAATAGGGAATATAATTTAATATATGAACATGTATTCATATGAAAGGAAGAATTATAATGAATGAATGTAAATGTAGTTTGCATAAGGATATTGCAGTTAAAGTAAAAAAGAAGATGCTTAATGATGATGTTTTATTTGATATTGCCGAAGTATTTAAAATATTTGGAGATAGTACGAGAATGAAAATAATATATGCACTTAAACTTAGTGAGCTTTGTGTTTGTGATCTTGCTTATATTACAAATAGTACGCAATCGGCTATCTCACATCAATTACGTATTTTAAAACAAGCAAAATTGGTTTCATCACGTAAAGATGGTAAAGTTGTTTATTATCGTTTAAAAGATGAACATGTGACTAAATTATTTGAGATAGGACGTGAACATGTTGAAGAACTATAAGTATTATTTAGAAGGTTTAGATTGTCCTAATTGTGCTAAGAAAATAGAAGTAGAATTAGGTAAGTATGACAATTTTTTTGATGTTGTAGTTAATTTTAATTTGCTTACAGTTAGTTTTAAGTCTTCATTAGAAGATCCTTTTAATAAAGTGGTGGAAATTGTTAAAAAAATAGAACCTGATACACTAGTTTATCGAGAAAAAGTAGAATCAGATAAAAAAGATTATGAAATAATAAGATTAATAGGAGCCATTATTTGTTTTATAGTTTCTTATTTTATTAAATTAGAAGTAGTAAGTGAAGTTTTTCTTATTCTATCGTATTTGCTTCTTTTATATAAAACGTCTATTAAAGCTTTTAAAAAAATCTTGCAATCGCATAATATAGATGAAAATCTTTTAATTATGATTTCGGGTATTGGTGCTTATATTTTAGGAGAACATATGGAAGGATTAATGGTTTTATTTCTATATGTTATAGGTAAAATTCTTGAAGATAAGGCTGTTAATAAAAGTAGAAATTCAATTAAAGAACTGCTCGCTTTAAAAGTTGATAGAGCAACATTAAAAGTAAATAATGAATTAAAAGAAGTTAAATCTGAAACATTAGAAGTAGATGATATTATAGTTGTTCGTAAAGGGGAATTGGTTCCAGTAGATGGAATTATTGTTAATGGTACTTCACAATTAGATAATTCTAGTTTAACAGGAGAATCAGTATTACAAAATGTTTGGGTAGGTTCAAGTGTATTATCAGGTTCAATTAATAAGGGAGATAAAATAGAGTTAAAAGTTACTCATAAATATATTGATAGTACAGCCTATAAAATACTTGAACTTACTTTAAATGCAACAAATAATAAAACGAAAACAGAAACTAAAGTATCTCAAATAGCAAGATTTTATACACCGATTGTTCTTATAATTGCTATACTTATCAGTATTTTTCTACCTATTTTATTTCATGTAGAATTTGCATCAGCGATTTATAGAGCTTTGACTTTTTTAGTAATATCTTGTCCATGTGCAATGGCTATATCTGTTCCTCTTAGTTATTTTGCAGGAATAGGCTCGGCTAGTAAGAATAAGATACTTGTAAAAGGAAGTAATTATTTAGATGAAATAGGGAAAATAGATACAGTAGTATTTGATAAAACGGGAACAATTACTACTGGTACTATAAAAATAAATAAAGTAAATATATATGATAAAAAGTATAATGAAAAAGAGGTTATGAAAATAATTGCTATGGGTGAATCTTTTTCAACACATCCAATTGCTAAGTTTATTTTAAGTGAAGTAGAAGACAATCTTGAGGCAGATAAAGTTACGGATTTTAAAGAGATTAGTGGTAAAGGTATTCAATATAAAATTGGTGAGGAAAATATTAAAGTTGGTTCTGCAAGTTTTTGTAATACCAAGGAAGAAGGTAATATTTTCTTAACAATTGATGATAAACTTATATCTGCGATAATATTTCAATATAATATTAAAGATAATGCTAAAGATGTTATTACAAAGTTAAATCAAAAAAATATTGAAACAATAATGCTTACAGGGGATAATGAATCGTTTGCGAAAATAGTTGCTGATAGTATTTCAATTAATGAATATTATGCTGGTTTATTACCTCAACAAAAATATAAAAAACTTAAAGAATTAAAGAATAATCATAGAGTTATGTTTGTTGGTGATGGAATAAATGATGCCCCATCTCTTGCTTTATCCAATGTCGGAGTATCTATGGGAAGCATTGGAGCTAGTAGTGCAATTGAAGCTAGTGATGTAGTTATCATGAATGACGATTTAGAAAATATCATTACTTTATTTTCGATATCTGGGAAAACAAATAAAATAGTAATGCAAAATTTAATTGGAGCTATAAGTGTAAAAATATTGATTCTAGTCTTGGCAACTTTTGGTTTTGCTAGTATGTGGGCTGCTGTATTTGCAGATACTGGTCTTACTCTTCTTACAATAATAAATAGTCTTAGAATATTAAAAATAAGAAAA
>CAYMVR010000108.1:0-3530 GCA_964393945.1 uncultured Muribaculaceae bacterium
ATAAATACAAATACTATTTATTCTTTACATAATTATATGCATCTTTGCACATATCCTCTAAGCCTTTTTTAGAAGTCCAATCAAGTTCTTTTTTAGCTTTAGTACAATCCGCATAACAAGTGGCTATATCGCCTGCTCTTCTATCAGTAATTTGGTAATTTATTTTTATATTATTTACCTTTTCAAAAGCATGAACTAATTCTAGAACACTAAAACCATTCCCAGTTCCTAGATTATATATATGAATACCACTTTTCTTTTTTTCAAGTAACTTAATACCATTTACATGAGCACTCGCTAAATCCATTATATGAATATAATCTCTTACACCTGTTCCATCTTTGGTATCATAATCATCTCCATATATATTTAAATGATCAAGTTCATGTGTGGCTACTTTAGCAATATAAGGCATTAGATTTGCTGGTATGCCATTTGGTTCTTCGCCAATTAGGCCTGATGGATGAGCGCCAACAGGATTAAAGTATCTAAAAATACAGATATTCCATTCATTATCAGATTTATATAAATCTTGTAATATTTGTTCATCAAATAATTTACTAGTTCCATATGGATTAGTTGTTCCACCTATTTCACATTCTTCAGTAATAGGTATTATTTTAGGATTACCATAAACCGTGGCACTACTACTAAATATTAATGTTTTAACATTGTGAGATTTCATAACACTTAAAAGAGTTAAAACAGAACTAACATTATTAATATAATATTCTATTGGTTTTTCTGTACTTTCTCCGACTGATTTATAGGCTGCAAAATCTATTACAGCATCAATCCTATTTTCATTAAAGATTTTATTTAGCATGTCTTTATCGAGCATATCACCTTCATAGAATTTAATTCTTTTACCAGTTATAATCTCAATTTTATCTAATACTTCAGGTTTACTGTTACTAAAATTATCAAGGCCAATTATTTCATAATCGTTATTTAATAATTCAACACATGTGTGTGTTCCGATATATCCACAGCAACCTGTAACTAATATATTTTTCATGTTATCCTCCTATTTATAATTTTAACAAATGATTTTTATATTGTCTATAGACTAACTTTATCTTTCAAATAAGGTGTAATAATTAATAATGGAAGTGAAGCAAAAGCACAATAGACGTATCTAAATTCGGCAAATACTGGGGACGCTATCATTAATGTAAGCCATATTCCTAAAATAGGCATGTATACTAAGATATAATCCTTACGTTTTTTGAAAGTTAAAACACCGAAAGTGAGAATTAACCAAAAACACAAACCTATACTCCATTCAATATTTAATAGTGGCATATTCTTTGATGATAATTTATCAATTGTACTTTTAAATATTTCTGTTTTAGGTGTAAGTGCTAAGCCATAATCATTTTCATCAATGTAACTTGCTATAACCCAATAATCAACTCCAGGATACCAATAACCAAGAGTACTTACAGCATAAGATTCTATCGCTGTAAATGGATGCTTACACACTAATTTAAACCAAAGCATAATATAGTCTATTTTATTATTATCAAAAACTTCTTCATGATATTCTCTATGAAACTTGATACCGTCAGAAACGTATGGGCTATATGCTTCTTTCATTATTTTTATAGGCATTAATTTATTTAACAATTCTTGTTCTTCGTCTGTAAATTTAATATCTTTAAAAGCCATTCTTCCAATTTGCTGTAATGGTATGGCAATGTATTCTTTTGATGAGGATTTAGTAATTTGATAATAATCAAACACCGGACCTTTTACTAAAAAGTAAATACCAAAAACGAATATAAATACTACTAGAAAAGATTTATATTTGTTTTTAAAAATATATATAAGTATGAAACTAAAGAATATATACATATAAATCGCATTATTTCTTAAGAAAATAACTAATAATGAAATAAGGGTAAAAGTAACATAATTTTTTAATTTTAGCGATTTTTTATTTTCTAATAACTTATATACTTCCATTGTAAATAAAAGCATAACACCTGCAAAGAGAACATCTTTCCACATAGTTATACTATAAAATCCATGCACTGGTAAAATACTGTAGAATAAAATAACTCCTAGTATAATTTTATCATTTACTTTTCTATTGTGTAAAAATACTATGAATGAAGTGAAAATTAAGTCTAAAATGCACATTTGAAAAAATGTACAAAGAGCAACTGCACCCATAGAGTTATTAAAAATACTATAACCAATTTTATATGGTATAGATATAAGCAAAACATGAAATATAGGATGATGATCTGACATAGAAGCAAAGTTATTAATTATTATATCTAACTCAGACAACGAGTCGGGAGTTAGTACACCTGGATAATACGTTAGAAAATATGGTAACCAGCATATCATGATTATGGAAAAAACAATAATAAACAGGACTACTTTATTTTGAAATAAACTTTTCTTCTCTAGTATAGTATATCTATTAAGTTTAGGAATAATATTAATCAAAATTATGTAGATTAAATTAAACATTCCTATAAAACTTAAAAGATTACTGACTTTAAAAAAGACTCTTATAATACTAATACTACTATCATTTATATACTGATAAGTAATATGACCAAAGGTTAGGGAAAAAGCAAAAATAATAGACAAAAAAATTATTTCTTTTTTTAATTCTTTTTTATGAATATCTGTTTTATTAAATAGAAGAATTAAACATAATAAAATTAGCCATGAAAAAATACTATATGATGGTAAAACATTCAAAAAAGAAAGAGAAAAATAGGAAATAATAGCCATTATAATGTTTATAAATTTACTATTTTTAATTTTCTCTTTCATTGTTTTTTCCTCCATTAACTAAACTTCTTTACAATTGCATCTACAATATATTTACTAGCATTACCATCACCATATGGATTATTAGATTTAGACATTTTATTATAAGCATCTTCATTAGTTAATAATTTGCTGGTTTCTTCATATATTGTTTCTTCATTAGTTCCAACTAATTTTAGTGTTCCTGCCTCTATTCCTTCAGGTCTTTCAGTAGTATCTCTTAATACTAAAACTGGTTTACCAAGTGATGGGGCTTCTTCTTGAATACCACCACTGTCAGTTAAAATTAAGTAGGCTTTATTTTGGAAATTATGAAAATCAAATACTTCTAGTGGTTCTATCAGTTTAACTCTATCAATACCTCCAAATACATCACTCGCAACTTCACGAACTTTAGGATTCATGTGAATAGGATATACAACTTTGACGTCTTTAAATTCTTCGACTATTTTACGAATAGCTTTAAAGATATGACGCATAGGTTCTCCTAAATTTTCACGACGGTGGGCAGTTAATAAAATCATTCTCTCATTATCTTTAATCCATTCTAATTCTGGATGTTTATATGTATCGGTAACGGTTGTTTTCATTGCATCTATTACCGTATTTCCTGTTACATATATTTTATCCTCTGATATGTTTTCTCTCAGTAAATTTTCTTTGCTATTATTTGTTGGAGCAAAATACATATCTGTCATACAGTCAACCATTTGACGATTCATTTCTTCTGGAAATGG
>CAYMVR010000109.1:0-3507 GCA_964393945.1 uncultured Muribaculaceae bacterium
CCTGCACTACTTGCTTCTTCTTTAACTATTTTAAATTTACCAAGTTCTTTAGTATGACTAACATGAGGTCCACCGCATATTTCACGAGAAACATCACCAATTATATAAACATTTACAACATCAGCATACTTCTCAATAAACATAGCTTCTGCTCCACTTTTAATAGCTTCTTCTTTACTCATTGTTTCCATAACAACTGGTAAATCAGCTTCGATCCATTCGTTTACTAAAGCTTCAGTCTTAGCTTTTTCTTCATCAGTAAGTTTATGGTCGCAAGAGAAATCAAAACGCATTCTCTCTGCTGTAATATTGCTTCCTTTTTGATGAACATTTTTATCCACTACTACTTTTAAAGCTGCATTAAGTAAATGGGTTGCTGTATGATATTTTGTTTCTGTTTCTCCACTTCCTGCAAGACCACCTTTAAATTTGCCTGCGCTAGCAGTTCTTGATAATTCTTGGTGTTCCTTAAATTTTGCATGAAATCCTTCGACATCAACGCTTTTTCCATGTTCTAGAGCCATTTCTACTGTAAGCTCAATTGGGAAACCATAAGTATCATATAAACGAAAAGCATTATCTTTATCAATAACATCAGAATCAATATGTGCTACTAATTTATCAAATTCTTTCAAACCTTTTTCTAAAGTTCTATTAAATTTAATACCTTCATTTTTTATAACTTCTAAAACTACATCCTTATTATCTTTTATTTCTGTATAGTAATCTTCATATTTTTTAATTACTTCTAAAATAATCGGTTCCATAAAATTAGTATTAGTATCAATTCCAAGTTTCTTTGCATGTCTTATAGCCCTACGAATAAGTCTTCTTAAAATATAACCCTGGTCCGTATTACTTGGGCGAATTCCTGCATAATCTGCACTAATAAAGACACTAGTTCTAATGTGGTCAGCGATTATGCGCATACTTACTTCATTGCCTTCATAAGATTTCCCACTTACTCGTTCAATAGACTCGATTATTTCTTTCCATACACTTGTAAGATAATTATCATTAACGCCTTCTAAAACCGCTACCACACGCTCTAGACCCATACCAGTATCGACATTCTTTTGAGCAAGTTCTTCAATACTGCCATCCTCATTTTTACGATATTCCATAAATACATTATTCCAAATTTCAACCCATCTTTCATCACTAGGATCAAAAACTTTAGGAATGTCATCATTACTTCTAAAATAAAATATTTCTGTGTCTCCTCCACAAGGACCTGTATCTCCTGCTATCCAGAAATTATCTTCAACTCCTAAATATGCAATACGTTCTTCTGGAATACCAAGACTTTTCCAAATAGATGCTGAAACTTCATCACGAGGAATATCTTCATTTCCACAAAATACTGTTACAGCAAGTCTTTCTACTGGAATATTTAAAACTTTCGTTAAAAATTCAAAACTATAACCAATACTTTCTTTTTTAAAATAATCTCCTAAACTCCAATTACCAAGCATTTCAAAGAAAGTATGATGGGTTTTATCTCCAATACTATCTAAGTCTGTTAATCTAACACATTTTTGATAATCGCAAAGTCTCGTTCCTTCTGGATGCTTTTTACCAAGCAAATAAGGAATAAGAGGTTGCATTCCTGCTGTATTAAATAAAACAGATGGATCATTCTCTGGTATAAGAGGACTACTAGGTATTTGTACATGTCCTTTACTAATAAAATATTTTATAAATTCATCTTTTAAATTCATTTTATTCCCTACTCTCTATAAACTCAATTACTCTATTATCTAAAACATTAATATTATCATTTGTAATTGTAACATCAAAATTACTATAATTTTCAAGCGCTGTTTCTGTAACATGCATTTGTTCAGAAACGCTTAATGTACTTTTAGCAAACTGATTAATAACATAAATTGATGCAGCATCTGGAATTACTTTCTTTATTTCTTCAATTTCTTCTGGATATCTAACATCACTAATAATCACAACATCATAATATAAACTATATATTTTAATATCATCAAGCATTCTATCAATTAAAAAACGAGGCATGTCCATATTTTCCTTAATAGTAACGCCTAAATCTTGTAAAAACTTCCTAGGTTTTTCTTGAGATTCTTCCCAGCCTAAAATTTCATGAGCATACATTTTTAAATACTTGCTAAACTCCGTAATAATTGGTTTCTTTTTCATAGATAAATAATACTCTGAAATAATTCTTGCAACCTCAGCTTTACCACTTCCGGCTTTTCCACCTATTAAATAAACTTTCATAACATCACCTGTTTAAAATTATATCATTAAAAAGACCAAAAAAAAAGAATTAGTTGACTCTTTGGCGCAGAAAAATATCACAATCCTCCATTAAAAATTCCTTATTCCATCGTTCATAATTATTTTGAATAAAATTTAACCTTTTAGAGGCAAAATCTAAAAAACAATTTAAGTAACATTCTTCCATCACTCCAAAATCTCCATCATCAATTATTCCATTAACATAACGATATTGAATAACTGCATCTAAATAATCTTTCATGTATGGAAAATCTCCAAATAAAACCTGTAAACAAGCGTTAGTTCTATCACAAATATCTCCATAACACACAATAGTATCAGTATATTCATATAACACTTCTGGAAGTTTAATTGCCACACTTCCATCAAATTCTCTTACAATAACTCCTTGATATTTATCTTGAGATTGAAGTTTTAAAAAATGATAAGCCTCTCCCTCTACCATACTTAATACTTGGGCAAGCACACTACCTAAAATATCACCTTTTCGAAATCTTCCAAATATTTTAATAATTCTATTATATCGATCACACTTTACATAATTGTGATTAACGGCTCTTTCGTGAGATTTAACTTTCCTTTTAAAATATCTTAACTCTTTACTTGATTCAGAACCATCTAAATTACTTAAAATATCCAAAGTATTATAATAAGCTTCCTGATGTTTAATAATCTTTTTTACTGCTAAAGAATACTTTGAAAAAACATCTCTCTCATTCATATAAACCTCTACTATTTATCTATCTAAAGAATATCATAAATTTTTAAAAACATCAAACCCTTTTTTAAAGTTTAAAAAAAAATAAGCCAATGCTTATTTTAAATTAGAAATTATTTCTTCTTTTTTCATTGTAGAGTAACCTTTTACTCCTTGATCTTTAGCAACACTTTTAAGTTCTGCTAAAGTCATAGAACTATAATCAACCTTTTCAGTCTTAGTCTCTACTTTTTTGCTTTCTGTTTTAGTTGCAACTTCTTTTGGAGCAACTTTACCATCTAAAGCTTTTTTACTAGTTTCTACTAATTTTGCAAATGCTGCTGGTTCATTAATAGCCATTTCACTTAACATCTTACGATTAATTTCAATACCAGCCTTAGCAAGACCATTCATAAATTTAGAATAACTAATATCATTCATACGACATGCGGCATTAATTCTTGTAATCCATAACTTTCTAAAGTTTCTTTTATTAGCTTTACGATCACGATAAGCATATTCTCCACTATGGAAAACTT
>CAYMVR010000110.1:0-3477 GCA_964393945.1 uncultured Muribaculaceae bacterium
GATAAAATTAAAAAAATGGGTAAAAATGTTTTACCTGATGAGGTAGAAGTATATGATTTATTGAAAGTGCTATGGGATTATATGTATCTTGGTAATCCAATTGAAAAATGTGATTGTATTTTAGGACTTGGCTGTAATGATTTTTCTATTCCTAAAAGATGTGCACAATTATATAAAGAAGGTTATGCTGATAAAATTATTTTTTCTGGTGGTATTGGTAAATCGACTGAGTCTTGGGAAAAATCCGAAGCTGAAAAGTTTCGAGATATTGCAGTTTCTTTAGGTGTTCCAAGTAATAGAATATATATTGAAAATAAATCTACTAATACTGGAGATAATTTTCGATTTACATCAAAATTAATTCAAGATAAAGGTCTTGATATTCAATCGTTTTTGATAGTTCAAAAACCATATATGGAAAGGCGCTCAATGGCAGCGTTTAAAAAAGTAATACCTGATAAAAAATGCTTTGTTACATCATCTAATGTTTCTCTTTTGCAATATATTTTAGATTATAAAGATCAAAATGGTGATATTACAGAATTTATTAATATTATTGTGGGAGATGTACTTAGAATGAAGTATTATGCTTTAAAAGGTTGGCAAATAGAACAGGCTATTCCGGATAATGTTTGGGATGCTTGTATGAAATTAATTCATCTTGGATATAACAAGTATGAAATAAATAGTTAATGAGGAGGAATAATTATGGAAGAAAAATTAAAAAATTTAAAAAGTAGTTTAGAAGAGTCTTTAAGTAATGCTTCTAAAGAAGCAGATATCTTAAATATAAAATCAGAGTATGTTGGTAAGAAAAGTGAAATACAAACTTTACTTAGTGGTTTAAAAGATATGAGTGTTGATGAAAAAAGACAATATGGTAGTTTAATTAATTCTACAAAAAAAGAAATGGAAGAAATGGTTAATCAAAAACTTGATGCTTTACAAAATAAAGTTAATGTAGAGTTTGATGATACCCTTGATTATGAGATAAAAAGTGGTAGTTTACATCCAGTTACTATTGTTGCTCGTGAAGTAACAGATATCTTAAAAAGAATGGGATTTACGGTTGTAAGTGGTCCTGAGATGGAAACAGAATATTATAATTTTGAAGCTTTAAATGTGCCTAAAGATCATCCAGCTCGTGATATGCAAGATACATATTATTTGGATAATGGAATGCTTCTTAGAACCCAAACTAGTGATAATCAAATACATGCGATGGAAAATTATGGGGCACCGCTTAGAGTATGTTCTCCAGGAAGAGTATTTAGAAATGAAGACTTGGATGCTAACCATGAAAATACTTTCTTTCAAGTTGAAGGTATGGTTGTGGATAAAGAGTTATCTATTGAAAATTTACTATATGTAATGCAACAAGTTTTAAGTGAAATAATGAAAAGTGAGGTTACTTTGAGACTTAGACCGGGATTCTTTCCTTTTACAGAACCAAGTTATGAGATTGATATGAAGTGTACAATATGTGATGGGAAAGGATGTCCAACATGTAAAAATAGTGGATGGATAGAAATAGTTCCTGGCGGTATGGTTCATCCAAATGTATTAAGAGCAGGAGGAATTAATCCTGATGAATACACTGGTTTTGCTTTTGGTATAGGCTTAACAAGACTTGCCATGATGAAATATAAAATTAATGATATAAGAGTTTTAAATAGTGGAGATATACGTTATTTAAAACAATTTGATATAGATTAGGAGGTAAATTATGTTAATATCTTGTAATAAACTTAAAAGTTATATTAAAAATTCTAGTGATATAGATTGGTTAAATATATGGGATACATTTACCATTAGAACAGCGGAAGTTGAAAATGTTAAGGTCGTTGGTAATACTTTTGATAGTGTTGTAGTAGCAGAGATTAAAACTTGTGAGGAACATCCTGATAGTGATCATATGCATATTTTAACGGTTGATTGTGGAGATGATGAACCAATACAAGTAGTATGTGGTGCACCAAATGTAAGAGTGGGGCTTAAAACAGCTTATGTTAAAGTTGGTGGTCATATTGATGGCATGGAAATTAAAGCGAGACCTCTTCGTGGTGTAATGTCAAATGGTATGTGTTGTAGTGGTCGTGAACTTGGTATTAGTGATAATCATGATGGTATTTTGGATTTACCATATACTTGGGTAAATGGAACTGATATTAAAGATTATTTACCAATTGATGACATCATTGTAGAAATTGATAATAAATCTTTAACTAATAGACCTGATTTATGGGGACATTATGGTATTGCTCGTGAAATATGTGCGATTACTAATCATGAACTCTTGGATTTAGAAATTGAAGAGATCAAAAATGATAAAGAAGATTTAGATATTGTTATAAATAATCCAGAACTTTGTTATCGTTATTGTGGTTTAAAACTTGATAATATTAAAAATAATGTAACACCTATGGATATGCAAATATTCTTATATTATGTTGGAATGCGTTCTATTTCTCTTTTAGTAGATTTAACTAATTATTTAATGCTTGAACTTGGTCAACCTATGCATGCGTTTGATTCAAGAGTTGTTAAAAATATTGAAGTTGGACTTGCAAAAGATGGGGATAAATATACAACACTTGATGGGGAAGAAAGAAGTTTAACTTCTGATATGCTTATGATTAAAAATGGCGATAAATATTTTGGTATCGCTGGTGTTATGGGTGGTCTTGATTCAGAGATTTTAAGTGATACTACTAGTACATTCTTAGAATCCGCAACATTTAATGCCGGTAGTATTAGAAAAACAGCAATTAAACTTGGTCTTAGAACTGAAGCAAGTGCTCGTTATGAAAAAAGTTTGGACCCTAATATGACAGATGTGGCTATTAAACGTTTTGTTTATTTGCTACGAAAAGAAAATCCAGATATGGTTATTGCTTCTAATTTAACAGATATTTATCCAACTAAATTAGAAGAAAGTGTGATTAATTTAGATAAAAAGACACTTGCAATTTATATGGGAAGAACTTTAGAAGATAAAGATGTTGTTTCAATTTTAGAGACTTTAGGATTTAAAGTTAGCGTTGGTGATGATAATTATGAAGTTGTAGTCCCAACAAATAGAAGTACAAAAGATATTAAAATTAAAGAAGATTTAATTGAAGAAATAGCAAGAATTTATGGTTTAGAAAACTTTGTACCAAAACCTCTTAAATTAGATTTGATTCCAAAAGTTCATGAAAATGTTTTTGACCAGGAATATGAAGTTAAAAGTATGCTTGCTAAAAAATATGATATGCATGAAGTTAATAGTTATATTTGGTATGATACAGCTCTATTAAAAGAACTTGGGGTAGAAAAGAAAAATGTTATGCTGCTTGGTAAAGAATCAAATCATATTCTTCGTGATGATATGAGTTTCTCTCTTCTTAATATAGTTCGTGAGAATTTTAAAAATTATCCACGTTTTGAAATATTTGAAATTGGAACTATAATTCAAAATAATCAAAATAAAAGAGT
>CAYMVR010000111.1:0-3356 GCA_964393945.1 uncultured Muribaculaceae bacterium
ATAAGTAATATCTTGGATAACATAATCAATACCAAGTAAATCATCTTCAGGAAACATTACTCCAGCATCCACAATTATTATTTCATTTTTGTGAGTTATTACATACATATTTTTACCGACTTCGCCCAAACCACCTAAGGCAACAATGGACGTAGTCTCATTATTATTATTCATATAAATCTTCCTTTCAAAATAAATAAAAAAAGTATTTAACTGAATTTCATTATACTATTTTTTATCTAATTTGTCTATACCTTTCTTTTTTTACATTTCTTTACACTCCAGTTTAAAGAAAAAAACATAAATTATGAAAAATCTATTATAATAGTATTAGAGGTGTATCTAATGAATATTAATGATATGAATAAATTGAATGAAGAAATTATCGAATATAAAAAGATTAATAATCGTAATAATGCTATTATTTTAGCATTATTAGCTATTCTTTTATTTGTTTGTGTTATTATGATTTATGTAAGATTCTTTGGATAGACCACTTACTCCTTTTTACATAAAGAAGAGAAACTGACTATTTTCTAATAGTCAGTTTTAACTTTCTTCAATAAAATATTTGCTTTTGTGAGGTTCGTCAAATAAAAGTCCCTCATAATTTTTTTGCCTTAAAATTTCATAAACACATATTGCAACACTGTTAGATAAATTTAAAGCTCTTACATTATCAGTCATTGGTATACGATAACATGATTCTATATGGGGTTTTAGAATCTTTGGTGGAATACCTGTTGATTCTTTGCCAAATATTAAATAAATATCTTCTTTTATATCTTTGTAATTTGGTGTAGAATGAGGTTGATGACCATATCTTGTGAAGAAAAAGTATTTACCTTTATTTTTACTAAAAAATTCATCTATGTTTTCATAAACAGTATAAATACATTTATCTATATAATTTACACCACTTCTTTTAATATATTTTTCATCTAAAGAAAAGCCTAATGGTTTAATTAAATGAAGGTGTGTATTAGTGGCAACACAAGTACGCATTATATTTCCAGTATTTCCAGGTATTTCTGGTTCAAATAAAACAACATTTAGCATATAATCACTTCCAAATGCAATTATATAGCATAAATTATAGTTTGTAAATTGCTTATTTGACAAAGAACGTCTATTCGTATTATAATATAGAACAATTTATGGGGGTTATTATGAGTAGTGAGGCGGAACTATTAAGTGTTTATGCGGGAATATTAGACATATTTCAAGAATTAAAGAGAACTACTAGTACGATAGATGTTATGCGATTATATGTTAGATATTTAAAATTGGCAGTTCGTCTATCTACTAATTATCCAATATTTCAAGATACAGAAGCTAGACACGGAAATTGTTATACTTATGCGATGGGATTCAAATGTCCTAATATATTTTGGGAAAGGTATGAAGAACTAAAATATAAACAAAGTATGAGTTTTGATGTTGGTATAATTGGAGCTAATGGCAATCGCCTTAGGGTGCTTAATGATTGTACTGGTGCACTTGTGGATAACTTTTATGTTGATTGTGAGGCTTTAGGTATTGATGTTTATGATATTAATTTTTTAGAGAAACCTTCACATGATGGTTATAAGATTTATATGTATAAGAGTAAGGTAGAATTTGGAGATTTTCATTTTGTAAGAAGGAATATTGATGGAACTTTATCACATAAAAATGGAATTGATGGTGATGTACAAAAGGTCAATAATTTAGGAAATTTAAATTCATGTTATAAATTAGTTAAGACTTTTGAAATTGTAAAACCAGTTATTAGAGAGAGGAAAATAAATGGAAAGTAATACTGAACTTCGTCGTAAGATGTTAGAATTATATAAAAGATTGTTATCGAGCTTTAGGTCTTTAGAAGATATTATGGATATATATGTAGAATATCTTAAATTAATGGTGCAATTTGGTGATGAAATTCCGATTTATAAAAAATATCCGGATGATGTTTTATCAGGCAATTGTTATACTTATGCTCTTGATCTTAAATGTCCAATTATATTTCAGGGGTTATACTCAATACGTTCTTTGTTTAAGGAAAATGGTGTAAATCTAAATGTTGGATTTATAAGTGCAGTTCAAAATAAAACAACTATATCATGTTATAGTGAAAAAGAATTATTAGAAAATCTGTATGCTGATTTGGATGCTTTGAAAATAAAAGTATTCGATAGTGACATAAATAAGGCTCCAAGCCATGATGGTTATAAGATATTTGTTTTTAAAGATACTTTAATACATTCTAATGGAAATTTTCATTTTGTAAGAAGAAATATTGATGGATCTTTATCTCATCGAAATGGCTATGATGGCGGTGTTAAAAGAATTAGATGTCTTAAAGATGTTCATAGTTCATTTGAACTTGTTAGAACTTTAGAAATAGTAAAGCCGAATCAAAGGTAATTTTTAAACTAATTATATAATGTAAAATATAAGGTAATTTGTTGATATCTTATATTTTTTTATTTATAATTATTTTGTGATTATTATGAAAAAAGAAATTGAAAATTTTGAAAGATTAGATTTATTTTGGCAATATCATAAAAGAGATAATCCGTTTGTTATTGTAACTACAAAAGTAGATATTACTAACATTTATCAGAAGTGTAAAAATTATTATCCTTCTATTGCTTATTATATTACTCTTGCTGTTAATAAGGTTGATAATTTTAAATATAGATTTATACAAAATAAATTTTATAAATATGATAGACTAAATCCTGGTTTTACAGAACTTACAAATAGTAAGAAAATAGGTTTCTTTAGTTGTGAAGTTTTAGAAAATGAAAGTCTTGAGCATTTTATAGAAAAATATAAAAAGCAAAAGGCAAAGTTCTTAGAAACAGAAGAAAGTGTGCTAAATAGTGAAGAAGATGAGATATGGCTTTCATGTACACCATGGTTTAGTTTTTCTTCACTTGTTCCTCCATTTGATAAGAATATCACTATTCCACAATTTATTTGGGATAAGTTTGATATAGTAGGAGATAGATGCTATATTAATTTAATGATTATGGCTCATCATGGGTTTGTTGATGGTTACCATATTTCATTGTTTTTAAGTGAACTTAATGATATAATTAATAATATATAAAGAATATTCGAGGTGATTTGTTTTGGCAGAAAAATTAGCAAAATTTTTTATAGGTATTTTTGGTGGAATTGCATCTGTTTGGTGGGGTAAGTATTTAGTAATGTTTATTATATCTTTAATGCCTATTTTGGAACTTAGAGGGGGACTTATTGCAGCAAGACTTATGGAAGCACCAATGTGGACTAGTTTCTTAGTATGTTTTATTGGAAATATTTTACCAATTCCTTTTATTTTATGGTTTATTACAAGTATTTTT
>CAYMVR010000112.1:0-3351 GCA_964393945.1 uncultured Muribaculaceae bacterium
AGTTTGTATTTTATCATTTAATCATTAAAATGTAAAGGCAATGAAAAATTACGCATTAAAAAAGATTGTTTAATCAATCTTTAAAAATTATGACTGTTTTCGTACTCTTAAAAAGCGCTTTTGGTGTTTTTCAAGTTCTCTTATATCAATAAAAATAATATTTGCATTAGCATTCTCACATTCATATGGTAAATACCAATTAACAACAAGCCAGATGATATCATCACTATCCTCTGGAAAATCACAAAAGCCATCTGTCATTACTATTTTATTATCAGCACTGAGACTAAAACTATTGCTCATGATATCAAAGTCTGTTCCACCGCGACCTATTACCTCAAGATTATTAATATCATCTTCGTTGTTTATGTCATTCCAACCATAAAACTCTACATCACAAAATCCGACCTTGATATCTCCTAGACTAGAAATATTTTTGCATTCTCTTAAGACCATTTTAAGTTGAGTTTCACTAACGGAACCACTTGTATCTATAATTATTTCTGTATTAGATACTTCTTCCCCACTATCAGTATCATGTCTTAATATGCCATCTGGCTCTATTTCAAAGAAAGAAGACACATTAGACTTCTCGGAAGTGATATAACTTTCTAATAATTCTTGCCACGAAAGTAATGGAGCAGCGGTACCAATATCTAATTTTTCTAAAACAGCGCTTGATGTTGTTTTACCAGCGGCACTACATGCTAGGGCTTCTGTAACTTCTTCTAATATTGTACTTTTTAATTCATCATTTAATTTAGAAAAATCTGAAATATCGCTATATTCATCTACTATTTTTTCTAAATTATCACTTAGTTTTATTGTTATATGAAAAGTGTGTTTATGGAGCCATTCTTTAATACTTTGTAGTTTAGGCAAGAAACGATAGTATAACTCTTCTACCGAATAATTTAGAGCATCAGGCTCATTAACGCAATCTTCAGGCATAGTAAGTCCTGCTGTGACTAACATTTGATTTATAATTGCATCTTCTACATAGTTTAATAAATCCGGGTCTTTTCCAGTATTTCTTTTTAAGTGTTTTAACACAACATGAAATAATTCATGTGCAATTATAAATACTTGTTCTTCATAAGTATAATCTTGTAAAAAAGAATCTTTATAATATATTGCTTTGCCATCTGTAAAGGCTGGTGCAGGAACATTTTGTTTTGTATATTTAAACTCAAGACTTGCTAAAATATTTCCAAACAATGGAAAAATACAAAGTAAATCATTTTTTATTTTATTAATTAGTCGGGTTATTTCCATTTATCTCTAACACCCTTTGATATATTGGTGATGATTCTCTAAAAATGCGCATTATTCTTTCACTATTGCCTTTTGACCATTCATAATCAAATAAAGCTACTAATTCTGGTTGAATACAATTTATGAAAGTTCTAATTTCTCTAAAATGCTCATCATCAACTTCGCTTAATTTTTTTACAATAAAATGTCTTGTTGATATATCATTTGGAATATTTTCAGGAGTACATCTACCACTTAAAACATCATCAATTGTAATTATATGTATATTACAAAATTCAATAAATTCCGCCGTTAGTTCTTTACCAACAAAAGCTCGTAATACATGAGGATTATTACAACAATATAAAGCACGTGATGCTAAGGCCCATTTTCTTGGATCAGCATTTGGTGTTTTGCCATTATATGGCGTTCTTAGCGCCTCATCACCTTTATAATCAATAAAATCAATAATAGCGGGATGAATTTGATTATCTACTTCTTGCTTTTTATATTCTAAAGTTCTTCCTTCTTTTTTACGTTTTAAGGCCCATTTTAACCATTCATCAGACGTTGTATCAATATAAACATGAGCAAAACGGCCAAATAATGGTTCACTAAGTTTATTAGCACTTCTAGATTCTTCAGATTCATTTCCGGCAGCGCATACTGCAGCGTTTTCTGGCAACACAAGGCGAAAGCCACTATTGGTTAGAGTTCTATTAAGTGTTACCTCAAAAGCAACTTTTTGAGAATCATTTTTAGAGTTTGTAAGTTCATCTAAAAGCAAGATGTGAATTTGATCAGGTTTTGCTTCACATTTTTGACATAAACTTTTATACCAGTAAGGAGGATATAATGTTAATTCTTTAGTACTAAAGTCTTTTGCAATTATACCGGTGAAGCCATCATTGCTAGTGCAGCCAAAATCAACTAATTCTAAATCTCTATCTAGTGTTAGCATTCGTTCTGTTTTTCCTACACCAGTTTTACCATGAAGAAATACAGCAACATTGCTTTTAATACAAATTTCCATTATATCTTCTTCTGTAAGATCATCAAAAGAAAAATTATATCTATTTTCTTTTTCAACATTCTCTGTTTGAAATATTGACTCAGGAGCAGTATGCTCTAGTTCATCATTGATACTTTTTAAAAATTCATTATTTAAATATCTTTTTAAAGTACTATTTTTAAAGGTACTTGATCTATTATGATTGAAATCTGATTTCATAATTATAATTGTTGATAACAAAAGATTTGATTGTTCATCAACTACAAAAGGAATCTGTTCAACTTTTAAATATATAGGTTCTTTTCTTTTTACTGTTGTGCCATCACCTAAAACGCAATCAACACCACTTGTCTTAATTATATATCTAACTCCAAACACTTCATATTCAGGATAGTCTATTCCATCTATATTGTATTTTCTACCCGTTTTAATAATAAATTTGCTTTTCTCTTGATATAGTTTGTCTATTGTATCCTTTGCTACACCAGTTATAGCCATTAGTGGAAATTCACATTTTAATACTCCACGCATATCAAAATCTTCAATATAATTAAAAGGAATTGCAATCCTTACACCAGCATTTTGATTACCAAATGATGTAGTTTTATTACCATTTGCCTCAACATAGTGCATAGGAACTCTTTTAGAGTGTTGTTCTTCACCATCAAACCAATATGCACCAAAACCTGTAGATGGAGAATAATTAATTCCCATAATTCTGGCAAGGTCAGATGTATAACATTGAATTCCTGAATTTTTTAAAAATTCGACATTAGTATCGCTTTGTACATGTTTCTTTTTTAATAAGCCTATTTCTTTAATTCTCATAGTATCACCTTTTGGTTCTATATACTATCATAAATTGTGAGTATTATCAATTAAGAATTTAAAAAAAGATTGTTTAATCAATCTTCTTAGAAATTATTAACAATATTCTTAAATTCATCACCGCGATCTTCAAATTTTTCATATTGATCCCATGATGCTGATGCTGGGCTTAATAAGACTATATCTTTTGATTCGACATTACTTTTAATACTTGCTAGAGCATCTTTTAAATATTCAAAAGCCTCACAATTTATATT
>CAYMVR010000113.1:0-3349 GCA_964393945.1 uncultured Muribaculaceae bacterium
TCTTTTCTTATAATTTCATATGGATGAGTTTTTCGCCATTCTTTTCTTTCATCTTTATCCATAAGACGTAGTTCAAGAGCAAAGTCCATATGCAAGATGCCATCTAAGTGGTCGAGTTCATGAGATATAACTGTACATGGAAATCCTTCTATGGTTTCATGATGAAGACTTTTAAATTCATCATAGTATTCTATTTCTATTCTATATGGTCTTTCAATTAGTCCTGTATTATCTAAGCAACTGGCACAAGCTTCCCAATAAGTTGTTAGACCTTCACTTTTAATGATTTTAGGATTAATCATAATTTTTCGTTCGTTATATTCTTCATTTAATTTAGATAAATCAGTTTTCTTTAAGCAAACTATTCTTAAAGGAATGCCAATTTGAACAGAAGCCATGGCCATACAGTTATCTTCATTAGTACAATATTCATCTAGACATTTAATAGCATATTCCCAGTCATCTTTCTCAAAATCAACATATGAAGATATTTGCCTTAAATATAATTCATCATTTAATATTGTTTTACGTTCTATTTTCATTAGATTTCTTTCATCCATAAACCATGGAGATTGCAATAAGCATATACATTTTTTATTTCTTCGTTTAGTTCTAAATCCATTTCAATTTTAGGTTCATTATTTGGAGTTAAATCAAACTTAATTTTTCTATTATTTGTTTCAACCATTATCCACATAATGTAATGCTCTGGAGTCATTGGGTGCATTACACTTCCTACCGTTACAACTACATGATTATCACTTATATCGATCACAGGAATATGTTTTTTAGTTGCTGCTTCTTTAGTATTTGGTACTAATTCAGTCATAGGAGTGCCACAGCAATATGGATTTACTCCACTATCAACAATCATTTCAATTATATTTCCACAGTTTTCACATATAAAAAATTTTGTATTCATTTTATTCATTTCCTTTCTTATTAAGTATATCATATTCAGAAAAAAGAGACTATATTTATTTTTAGTCTCCTTAAATGTCTTGGATTTGGTCTAAACCTTCTTTATCAGTTAGTTTAATATTAATTAACTGACACTCCTCAAATATTTCCTTAATATCACCAAATAATTCTAAATTATGACTGGTGAATGTAAACTCATAATTTTTTCCTGCTTCAATACTAGATGCAAGACTTCTTGATACTCTTACTGTTTCAACTTCTTCACATTGAAATTGGCGAAGTGTTAAATAAAGGTACATTTCTGAATTACTTTCTGTAATATTTAGGACATTATATGTTTTAGTAAATGTGTAACTAGGCGAATCACTATAATAGTAATTATTTCTTCCAATCTTACTTAAGTCTTGTTCATTTACGTATATGTTTTTAGTTAGTTCGAAATCGTGAACATATATTTTTTTGTCTTTTAAAGTATTAACTAGATAGTTCATTATTTTTTTATTCCACTTAAAGCGATTTACGTTACTATGTAGACAATATCCTTCTCCACATTTATCTAGTTCAATTGAAATATCCATATCACTTAAATTTGGATAAACATATTCAATTCTAACTTCATTATTTAAAGTATTATCTACTAAAATATTATCATAATAATATAGGACAATTTTGTCATTGGTAATTGGAATAGTTTTTTCAACTGTCTTAGTATTATGATAAGATGATTCATAAATTATTTCAGTATTGCCTATTTCAATAGCGCTCATAGTTAAGCCAACTGCTAGAACGAGTATACAAGATATAAGAGATGCAAAGATATGTCTTGCTTTCATAGGTTTGTTAAACAAGAAAGAAATTAAAAATTCTAAAACGAGTGCTCCACCCATAAATAAAGCAACAATTAATATTAGAAAACCAAAATATGTTACACCTTGGCATATTAAGTAAATAGCTAGTCCGAGGGCTATTGATATACCTACTAAATAGAAAATAGTTCCAATAGCGAAGAATATAGCAAAAAACTTTAATATTACGATACATATATCTGTTAGAGTATCTACAAATGTGTGATTTCTTACTACGACATGGTTAGTTTTTTTAGTTTCATAATTATGACTAGATTCATTTTCACTTGTTTCATTAACTTTATTAATTTTTCGCTTTTTCGTTTCTTTCTTATCAGAATTTTTCTTCTCATCTTTTTCTTTTTTATAATCTTCTTCTACTTCATCAACAATCCTGATACTTACATTTTTAAAATATCTTTTTTCAAACATTTTAAAGAAGAAAATAATAGCCACGATAATATAACTAAATTCAACAACTATCCACCAGATACTTCCTAAGATATTACCAACGGGATTAGGTACTTCATAAAATATATTTTCTCCTAAATCTCTTATTAATGCAAATGGAATTTTAAGTAACCAAATGGCTAGTAAAATAATTATTATTTCAATTAAAATTCGGATTATATCTTTAGCACTTTTATTATCTAAGGAACTCATAAAGTTATCAATACTATTGCAGAACTTATTTATAATACCATTAACCCCTTCTTCTTGAGGTTCTTTCACTTTATAAGCAGCTAGTAAATCACTTACAATTTCATTAATGTCTCCTAATTCTTTTACCGCTTCTTCCTCACTAAGTCCAACATTTACTTTTTCTTCTATATATCCTTCATATTCGCTAATTATATCTTCAATCTCGCTATCTTCTAGGACATTTAATCTTTTTCTTAAGGTTTTTAAAAACTCTTCTTTATTCATTTTTATCTCTCGCTTTCAAAAATTTATTTACTTCTTTAGAGAATTTCATCCATTCCTCTAAAGCACTTTCTTTATATAATTTACCACTTGCTGTTATATGATAGTATTTTCTTATAGGGCCTTCAGTAGATACTTTAGTATAGTTTTCAAAATATTTTTCATTTGTTAGTCTTTTTAATATTGGGTAAATAGTTCCTTCATTAACATCTACTATTTTACTTACGGCTTCAACTAGTTCATATCCATACATATCTTTTTTCTCAACCATTACTAGTATCAATAGTTCTAATACACCCTTTTTGTATTGCGTGTTCGTAAAATCCCTCCTACTCGCTATTATCATATCTCTAGTACTTGGTTTTGTCAAGTACTAAATAATACATAATTATTTAATTTTATGCTTTTATGTGTTAAAATATTTGTGATACAGGGTTGATATAAATGAAATTTAAAACTTATTTTATTATTCTTAGTGTTTTATTTATTTTACTTTTTTATAATATCTTTTGTTATAAATTTGCTAATAAAAGAATTGATGATGCAACTCATTTTTTAATTTCTAATTATTTGAAAGACAAATGTAATTGCAATTATAAATATTTGAAAGCAACTAGTAATAGTGATGGTTCAATAAATGTTTATGTAAAAACTTTAGA
>CAYMVR010000114.1:0-3327 GCA_964393945.1 uncultured Muribaculaceae bacterium
ATATGAGATTACTTCATATAAAAGAGACGTATAACTTTTCCGTGTTAAACGTCCATATGTTTCAAGTGAACGCTATAACTATTTTAAGATTTAATCTTAGAGGGTTAAGCGTTTTTTGTTTTAGTAACTATTAGTTAAATAATGCAATAAAAAAATCTCTTACGAGATTTTAGATTATATCGTCAATATAACGTTTTAATTGTGTAGCATCTTTTCCAAATATTATTTTTAATTGATTATCAATTTCAACAATACCTTTAGCACCTAATTTTTCAATCGCATCCTTATTAACTAAAGATACATCTTTTAAAATAACTTTAAATCTACTCATGTTACATTCAGCACTTACAATATTATCTTTGCCACCTAAATAACCAATTAATTTGTTAGCCTCAACTCTAAAATCTCTTTTAGACATTTTAAGAACTATTAAAAGTATTAAAATTAAAACAACTGCAATAATTAAGTATTGAACCCATGTTTCCATCATATCACCTAAAAATAATTATACTACAAAGCCTCAAGAAAAAAAACCTTTTTCGTATATATTTGTTTTTACTTGGCATAATAGAAATAGGAAGTGGTGGAAATTGAAAAAAATCATATTATTTATAACATGCATGTTTTTAGTTGTAGGTTGTGCCGTAGGAAGTAATAAAGCAAGTGATGCTGTCGAAAAATACTTAAATGACTATAAGGGTTTATCTGATAATGTTTTATCAAACATTGATGAAATTGTTAAAAAAGAGAGTGACTTAGAAGATAAAGACCGCGATACTTATAAAGAAATCTTAAAAAAACAATATCGTGATATGACATATACAATTGAAAATGAATCTTATAATGGTGATACAGCGAATGTTACAGTAAAAATTACAGTTTACGATTTACATAAAGTTGAGAAAGATAGTGCAAGTCACTTAAATACGCATCATGATGACTTTATTACAAATGGAGCCTATGATGCTAAAAAATATATAGCCTATAAATTAGATAAAATGAAAAATGCTAATGAAGTAATATCATATAATATTGTTCTTAAAACAATCAAAGTTGATGGTAAATGGCAAGTTGAACAACCAAATGATGAAACATTAGAAAAAATCCATGGTATTTATAATTATGATAATGACTAAGAGCAAATGTAATTTGTTCTTTTTGTTTTAAATTTTTTTATCACATCATATACTTATTTAGGTGAATACCATGAAAAAAATTGTTTTAACTATTTTTATTTTTTTATTAGCACCATTCAAAGTTATGGCTTTAAGTGCTGAAAAATGTGTTGTAATGGATTTAAATAGTGGAAGAGTTTTATATGATTTAAATGGTCATGATGAACGACTAATCGCTTCAATCACTAAAATTATGACCTGCTTAATAACAATTATGTATAGCGACTTAGACAAAATAGTTGTAGTTGATGAAGACATATTAAAAGCCTATGGTTCTAGTGTTTACTTAGAAGTAGGAGAAGAAATAAAATTAAGAGATTTGCTATATGGTCTAATGCTTAGAAGTGGTAATGATGCTGCCTTAGCAATTGCTAATACTGTTGCAGGTTCTATGGATTCATTTGTTTATTTAATGAATGAATATGCGAAAGTTATTGGCATGAATAATACTCATTTTGTAAATCCTCATGGGCTTGATGTAAATGGTGTAGGAAATACTTCTAGTGCTTATGATATGGCTCTTCTTACTAAAGTAGCTATGCAAAATAAAACTTTTAGAGAAATATTTGGAACTGAACATTATAAAGCCAGTAGTAACTTAAAAGACTATAGTTGGGCAGGGAAAAATAAACTTTTTGATTTATATAAATATACAACTGGTGGCAAAACTGGTTATACAGATGCTGCCAGAAGAACTCTTGTTACTACTGCTAGTAAAGATAATAAAAATCTTGTGGTGGTCACTCTTAATGATCCTAGTGATTTTAGTGATCATAAATCTTTATATGAAACATATTTTAATGAGTATGATGCAGTTTTAGCATTAGACAAAAACAATTTTAAAGTTGATGATAGTTATTATAAAAATGTTAGTTTTTATATAAAAAATGATTATTATGCTTTAGTGAAAGATAGTGAGAAAAAGAATTTAAAAATTGAGGTAACTTTATATAAATATAAATCTATATACAATGATATGAAAATAGGTGAAGCCAAAGTTATGTTAAAAGATACAGAACTTCATAAAGAAAGTATATACCTTAAGAAAAATGATAACGCACCTCAAAAAGAAGAAAAAATTGGCTTTTTTAAAAGAGTACTTAGGTGGTTTAAATCATGGTAAATATAATTTGGGCTGGTTTAATATTAATTGCTATAACTTATTCGCTTTTAACAGGCAATATTGAAACTATTAATAATGGTATATTAACACATGCCACTAGTGGTGTAAATTTAATTTTAGAAATGATGCCTCTTATTGTTTTATGGACAGGCATAATGAAAATTGCTGAAACCGCAGGTTTATTAAATATTTTTTCGAGGGCTTTAAACCCAATACTAAGTAAATTATTTCCAAGTCTAAAAAGTGATCACAAAGCCCTAGGCTATATTGCTAGTAATATCGCAGCTAATATGCTAGGTTTAGGTAGTGCAGCAACTCCTTTTGGTTTAAAGGCTATGGAAGAACTCCAAAAAGATAATCCTAAAAAAGATACAGCAACCGAAGCCATGATTACTTTTCTTGTCCTAAATACAGGGGGTGTAACCTTAATACCTACTACTGTTATTGCTCTTCGTATAATGCATGGCAGTATAAATCCTACTGAAATAATTATAACTAGTATTTTAGCAACTCTAGTATCTAGTATTTCTGGATTATTATTAGACTATATGATAAGGAGAAGAAATAACAAATGAATACACTATCAAAAATAATTATTCCATTATTTGTCTTAAGTATAATTTTTTATGGAGTAAAAAAAAGAGTAAATGTTTACGATTCTTTTTTAGTAGGGGCTAAAGAAGGATTAGTTATGGTTTTTCATATTGCTCCAACTATTATTGCTATGGTTTTTGCTGTAAATATTTTTTTAGATAGTGGCTTCTTAGAAGGAATATTAAAATTTTTAGTTCCTATTATGAACAAAATAAATATTCCGATAGATATCCTTCCAATGGCCATATTAAGGCCTATATCTGGTACAGCATCTCTTGCTATCATGAATGATATTTTTGTAAACTTTGGACCTGATAGTTTCATTGGGCGTCTTGCATCAACTCTTCAAGGATGCACTGATACCACCATTTATGTTCTAGCCCTTTATTATGGCAGCATTAAAGTAAACAAAACAAGATATTCATTGCCTGTTGG
>CAYMVR010000115.1:0-3320 GCA_964393945.1 uncultured Muribaculaceae bacterium
CAATATGAGCATAATACATAATAAATCCATTATCACTTTTCTTAATTATAATTCCCTTAGTGTAAACTATAGCCGGTTCAAACCCTGTTACTACAGAGTCAAGCATTTCTGTTATGTTGCTGGATATTACAATATCTCCAGGACCAATTTGTGCTAATAAATTACGTCCGATAGAATCTATTAATTCGACATTTGAATATTCGTAATTAAATGCATCTTCAGGATTATCACATCCTGCTTCTTGCAAATTCAAAAATGCTTGTTGCTTATCATAATTTATATAAGAATCCTTAAAATTTTCTACACTATAAGGCCCTGTAAAATCTAGCAATTCGACATCTAAGTCACTCTCATAAGATTCCTGTTTTTCTATCGTACATACTCTATTAATCTTATCCTGAAATCTTTGAAAGTTAGTTCTAAGTATCCTTGCCATGGCTATAGGCACTTTAAATCTGTCTACAAAATCATCATCAAGCATACTTTCATAGTCAAGCGAAACTAATCTTCCTTCCTCATCAAAGCATTCTGTTTCTTTATCATCATGAGGAATTAAATTATCATCTTCATCATAACACTTCATTTCCTCATGAAAATCGATACAATAACCTTTTTTATGCCTTTCAATTATAGAACGTACTATTTTCATTCCATCAAAACATTCAATTGAATCTTTCTTTTCAGTATTATTTAAGGCTTCACGTATTACAATATTATAGTTATCTTGATCGCCAAAAATATCTAATGTTATAATATTTTCTCTAAAATATACTATTCTAAGCATTTTTCTATCAGATGGTTTAATTATACTTGATAACTCGGGATGATCACTAATTATTTCTTCATATAATGGTCTACGAATATATATCGAGCCCATAATAGTACTTCCCTCAGGAACATTTAAACATCTTTCTTTTAATTCCATAAACAATGGTGAATCAGAAATAGAATCAGGTAAATAACTTAATACTAATTCAATTATTTCTTGTGTACTCATAAAATCCCCTTCTTTTGGTGCTATATAATAACATAATTTCGTGTTTTTTTCAAGTTGTGCTATAATAAACTTGGTGGTTATATGTTTTCTTATACACTTGATAATAAAAGATATCATACTTTAAATTATTTTTTTAGAGAAAAGTTTAATTCTAAAGTTTTTAAAGTTAGTTTAAACGGTAATTTTAGCTGTCCTAATTTTAAAAATGGCAATGGTTGTATTTTTTGTAGTCATGGTTCGGGTAATATGTACTCTAATTTATCTATTAAGGAACAATTTGATTTAGTCCGTATTCCTCTAGATTTAAAATGGCCTAATGCTAAATATATTGCTTACTTTCAAGCAAATACTAATACTTATGCTAAAGTAGAAGTTTTAAAGGAAAAATATGAGGAAGCTCTTAGTATTCCTAATGTTATTGGAATATCTATTGCAACTAGAAGTGATGCTTTAAGTGATGAAGTATTAGATTATTTAGAAGATTTAAATAAAAGAACATTTCTTATGGTAGAGTTAGGACTCCAATCAATGCATGATGAAACACTTAAATTTATTAATCGTGGTCATGACCTTAAAAATTTTCAGGAAGGCGTTAACAAGCTTAAAGAACGTGGTATTTTTACCGTAGTTCATATTATTAATGGTATTCCTGGAGAGAATAAGCAAATGATGGTAGAAACAGTAAAGTATCTAAATTCTTTAAATATAGATGGTATTAAAATTCATATGCTTTTTGTGACTCGTGATACTACTCTTGGCAAAATGTATCTTAGTAATCCTTTTCCTCTTCTTTCCAAAGAAGAATATATTGATATAGTATGTACACAACTAGAATATTTAAATCCTAAAATTGTTGTCATGCGAATTACAGGAGACCCAATAAAAGAGGAGTTACTCGCCCCAACTTGGTTATTAAAGAAATTTTGTGTCTTAAATGATATTGATAAAGAAATGAAAAAAAGAGATATTTATCAAGGTGATTTGGTTTAACCTTTTATATCTCTTATTTTATGTTTTATTCTTTGAATTGTATTATCTATTTGTTTAGCATTCTTACTTGTTAATAAAGCGATTGTTTGATAATCAAAACCATTACTATATAATTTAAAAACTTCATATTCACTACTTGATAGGGCTTCTTTTATTTTATGAATTAATTCTTCATAGTCTTGCTCTTCTGCTAATTTATTTAATGGGTCATTTACTCGATCATCACTTATTAAATCTTTTAGAGTTGTTCCCTCTTCATTGTAATCATAATCAAGTGAGTATGTATTATTTAATATTTTAGCTTTCTCACTAGTATTTTTCTTGATTATTTTTTTTATTCTTCTATCAACACATAGAGAAATAAAAGTTGATAACTTAGCATTTTTATCACTTTGATAAGAATTAATAGCGTCTGTAAAAGCAAATGATGCTTCTTGTTCTAATTCATGTAAATCAATATTTAAATTGATTGCTATATTATGATACTTACGCATTAAAATGTCTACTATATATTTATATTTATCATATAAAATGTCTTTTATTTCTTCTTCGGTTTTATTTTTTCTTAATTCTTCTAATTCGTCCATTTTATCCTCTAAATCATACCATATATTAAAATGGCAGCACTAACACTAGCATTTAACGAATTAATTTTGCCGAACATTGGAATACTTATTATTTCATCAGAAGACTCACGAACTAATCTTGATACACCCTTGCCTTCAGCACCTATTACTAAGACTTTCTTCCCGGAAAAATCAACTTCACGATAATCTTTACCATCCATATCCGCTGTATAAACAAAGAAGAAATTTTCTTTTAATTTATTTAAAGCATTATTTAAATTACTTACTAATACTACCTTAACATTGTTTATGGCTCCAGCACTTATTTTCATTACTGTCTCATTTACTCTTACACTTCTATTGTCTGGAATAATTATGGCTTTAACTCCTGCACATTCACAAGTTCTAATGATAGCTCCTAAATTATGAGGATCTTCTAAATGGTCTAAACATACAATAAAATTTTCATCTAAGACATCTTTTAAATTATAATATTCATAATCATCTATATCTAGGACAATTCCTTGATGATTTTCTGTTACCATTTTATCTAATCTAAATATTGGAGTAAATTCAAAATGAATTTTATTTTCTTTTAAATATTCAATTACCTCATTATCTTTAAAACGTTCTTTTAAATATACTTTATGTATTTTCTTAGGCGGAGTTTCTTTTAAGACATTTTTACCACATACGTACATAATCATCACCTAGTTTGTATTTTATCATTTAATCATTAAAATGTAAAGGCAATGAAAAATTACGCA
>CAYMVR010000116.1:0-3287 GCA_964393945.1 uncultured Muribaculaceae bacterium
CAAAACCCCTGGATTCCCAAAAGAGAGGTAATATTTATGTCAAAATTAGTAGACATCTGCCTAACGCTCTAAGCTTTACTCTAAATCAAAAATTCTAAAAAGTCCAGAAAAAGCGTATGACAAATTCCGACATATTTTGCAATAAAAAAATTAGATTACTCTAATTTCTTTTTTCTATATCATTCCAGTTTCTATTATGTTCAACTTTGTCCCAACCCAAGTTCTTTTTTAATAGTGCTTTAATAGCACAAGGAACATAAGTAAGAAAGAATATAGGACTAAAAAGTATAGTTTTAATTTTCATAGTATTAGTTAAATTAAGCATTTTGTTATCTCTTTTAATAGTATAAAAAGTAATAGTACAAAAAAGAATATAAGCAAGTACAATAATTAATAAAATTTTAAAACAACTAATCCTTATTACGGACTCATTAAAATCAAAAATAAATATATTAATAATTTGATTAATAATATAAAGAATAACACCAATAATCATCAAGATATAAGGTTTAACCCCAATTATTTCGCTAATAATAGAACCAAAATTAGGATTGTTTTTAAGTACCTTACGAAATTTAGGTATGTATTCTTTTCGTGACATAAAATAACCTTTAATCCAACGCATTCTTTGATTTATAGTATCTTTATATTTAATAGGTTGCTCATCATAAAATATTGCTTTTTTGTTATAAGTACTTGTTAAATTATTTAAAATAGAATACAAAGTAAGTTCATAGTCTTCAGTTAGAGAGCAAAATGGAAAACATTGCCATTCCCTCACTAATTCTCCTGCAATATATAACCCCGTACCTGATAAAGTAACATTCCGAGATTGCATAGATTTAACTTCATTTCCATTGGTATTTATAAGTGAGAAAGTTATACCAGAAGAAGCACTAATAACTGAATCATTACCATTTTTTAAATTGCGATATCCAATAGCGATATCATAGCCTTGCATATATGATTTATTTAATTTTTCAATAAATCTTTCATCTAAAACATTATCAGCATCAATTATAAAATAAGCATCATAAAAAATATTTTTATTTGATAAATCCGTAATAACTTCATTTAAAGCATATCCTTTTCTTTTTAAATGTAATTCTTTTCTTACAAAAATAGTTGCTCCATACTTTTTGGCAATTCTACAAGTAGGATCTTCTTTATCTTCAACAATTATTATTACATCTTTAAATGATACCTTAAATGTTTGTTTTTTAATACTTATTAATAAATCTTCAATTACTTTAGATTCATCTCTTGCGGGAATAAGAATACAAAAATTTTGTAATTCTTTTCTTTTGATTTTAGGAAAATTATTATTATGTTTGGAAAATAAAAAACTCCAAAATATTAACAACAATCCCAAAATAATTAACAATATTCCTATTATCTCTAGCATAATCATACCTACTTTTCAAAACTCATATTAACATAAATGGTTTTCAAAAACTCATCATTATAATATTTATCATATAATTCACCAACAAAAGTTAGAGGTTCATATCCCTTATGTCTTAATGCCTGTCTTCCAAGAGCTGTAAAAGAAATAAGCATATCAATACTTAAAAATATTACAAAAAATCTAACTATTATATCACCCATTTTTTTGGGTATAGCCTCAATTTTTTTAGAGACCCAAGGGTAAACGTAATGAATAAGCATCATCATTCCAAATCCCCAAAAAATCATATAAGCAATGCTTGTTCTTCCGTTTATATTAAGAATCTGATCTTGATAATTCCAAGATCTGGCCCCAAATATTAATTCCAATAAATAACTTGCAACATATTCTATAGCGCCACCCAAAACAGCTCCATACAAAAATGTTTTCGCAGGGTGTCTTTTTTTTCTTCCTAAAATTAAAACAATTATAACAATTCCAAATCCATATAAAGGATTAAAAGGACCATAAATAACACCTCTGTGGTCACGATAAGATAAAGTGCCATATTTTATAAGACGTTTTACAACACCTAAAGCATTTTCCCAAACAACACCCAGGAAACTTCCTAAAACAAATAACAAAACCATTTTAGAAAAAGATAGTCCTTGAGCAAAAGGGCGATCATCACTATAAATCCAATTCTTTAACTTTTTCATTAATATCACTCTTTACCATATTATAACAATTTTTATAAAATATTAAAAGCAAATAAATAATAATGACAACAATGTAATATTTATACCTATAATGTATAAGAAAATATTTTCTTATATTAATAAAAATAGTGAAGATAAAGAGGACTTTTTCCTTGACAAATACTCGATTAACCTTTAATATATTAACCTAATAAAACAAGGAGGTTAATATGAAAAAAATATTAAGTATATTAATAGTATTATGTGCCTTAGTATTTCCAAATGTTGTAAATGCAGCTTCATATAATGTTAGATATTATTGTGATTCTAAACAACCATTAGATGATGGAACATTTTATATGACATGTCATTTAGTCATTAATTCAAACATGGAAATCAATCATGTAAAAGGTGAATTAATTCTTAAAAATGTTAAATTAGAAAGTATCAGACCAAATAGTGATTGGGTAAATAATGGTACCGGCATCAGTGTTGATTTTACTTCATCAACAACTCATAATGGTTCATTTAGTGTTTCTGATTTTGTATTTACTGGAAATTTAAGTGATACTGAATGTGAGGCATCATTTAGTCCAACAGTAATTGAAGAGACTAAACCAGAGAAACATACATGCGCTATTATTAATGATGAATACTATGGCAAAAATGGTAATGCTGTAAGCGAAGTAACATATTACGAAGAATGCTGTAATTATGTATGTACAGTTGTAAATAATGAATATTACTTTAATTCAAAAGGCAAGTCAGTTTCTTATGATGCAATGTTAGAAGATTGTTCAACTCATACCATTGTTAATCCATCAACAGGAATTAATTATGGTTATATTTTACTTCCCCTAGGCATAATATCATTAATAGGAATAATTAAGTTTTCTAAGAAAAGCACAAAAATTTATAAAATATAGTTGAAAAATTTAGATAATATGATATAATTTATATTATCTAAGAAATGCAGGTGTAGTTTAATGGTAGAGCTTCAGCCTTCCAAGCTGATAACGTGGGTTCGATTCCCATCACCTGCTCCATTGAGAGAATTACTCACACCCTTGTGTGAGTTTTATATTACAAAAAATATCCTATATCACTCGTTGATATGGGATTTTTTCATGTTTGAAGGGAGGTTTCTCAAATGAAAATAACCATAGAACCTTTAGAATTTCCTTTATGTGTTAAAGAAAAAC